>NZ_PFKO01000270.1:0-1246 GCF_002784285.1 Candidatus Infernicultor aquiphilus | reverse complement strand
TTGGACCTAATAAAGAAATATTTCATTTACACCCCCTGGAAGAATATGATAAAGGTGTATTAGAAATAACCGTATCCTCTCTTAAAGCAGTCTTTTTTGTAAAAGATTTCAAAGGTAATAAAGATTATAAAAAAGTTAGAACTTTTGAGGGACAACCTACAGGAATTCCCAGCCAACGTAGAATAATTGTAATCTTTAAGGATGGCGAAAATTTCTATGGTACTACCCATAGTTATGATCCAGAACGAAAAGGATTTTTTGTCTATCCTATAGACCCTAAAGATAATAATGATAGAGTTTTTGTAGTTTCTCCGGCAATAAACAGTGTTAAATTACAAAAATTCAATGCGGAAGACTTTCAAATCCACGTCTACAAAACCATATAACCTTTAAAATTAACATAGAAAGTTGTGAAGAATGAATGTATAAATACGAAGTGATTGTATGGTGGAGCGAAAAAAATCAAGCTTATATAGCCGAAGTTCCTGAACTACCAGGGTGTATGAGTGATGGTGGAACTTATGAAGAGGCTTTAAAAAATATTCAACTAATTATTTCTGAATGGATAGAGACAGCTAAAGAATTAGGGAGAGAGATTCCTGAACCTAAAGGAAAACTTATGTATGCATAATTTTTTTTCACTGGGGTCATTATCGTGCAGGAGGGGATGAAATTATATGCGAGATGAGACCGCTGAATGGATTACCCAGGCGGAGTATGATATCGATACAGCGCAGGCTATGTTTGAGCAGTATCCTTCATCGATTGCAGAAAGATATCTCAAAAATGCAAGGGAGGTAATAAAATGCCTAAAACTACAAGTGAGCTAACCGATATTGTATTGTTGTTTATAAACGTCTTAAAATCTAAAGGTATAATAATTGAAAAAGTATATTTATATGGCTCCAGTATAAAAGGCACTTCTAGACCGGATAGTGATATAGACCTCATATTAGTTTCACCCACATTTTCCAAAATGCCCTTTTGGAAACGATGGGAGATTATTGGAGATGCTCTGGCTGAACTAATGGAACCGATAGAGGTTCTTGCCTTTTCACCCGAAGAATTTGAGAAGAAAAAAGAAAAACAGGCCAGCTTTTTGCAATATATTATAAAACAACCGGAAACAATTGATGTTGTTTTTTAACTTCCATAAATCTTATATTAGAAGGATCTATAAAAAAGGTCCTTTTTTACGGTAAAATTATGAATCCATTTTCTACCAAAACTCTTTCGTAAGAGTTTT
>NZ_PFKO01000048.1:0-1203 GCF_002784285.1 Candidatus Infernicultor aquiphilus | reverse complement strand
AAGGGTTCCGGAAATCCACTAAGCTCAAAAAGATCACCCCACAGAGCATAGTCGGTTTGATTATCCTCTTGAAAATGAAAGGGGTTGCTTATGAAATCAGTTATCGAGTTTTGTTTATTGATCAATTCTGAATAGGTAAAAGGTAATAGATGAAATTTCATATATCTGCCGGCCAGGGAATCTCCCCCTTCTTGATACAAATCTAATCTACCGCTACCGGTAACCAGAATCTTGTATTCTTCAGCAAATCGGTCATAAACTCCTTTGAGATAATTCTTCCAATTGCTGTATTTATGAATTTCATCAAAAATAACCAACGGAATCGATTCATCCATCCGGTCGACTTTCTCAAAGAAGTAAGGATCCCGGATCAATACTTTCTTGCTGGGAATATCATCCCAATTAAAGTAAACTTGATTGTTAAAACCCCTGGCAATTATCTTTGCAAAGGTCGTTTTTCCGCTTTGCCGGGGACCGGATAAAAATACCATATTTTTATAAGAGGATAGCTTTTGCCATATTTTCTGATAAAGGATTCTCTCTTTCATAGCACCCATAATACTAATTAATTCGAAAAAAGTCAAGACTATTTTAGATAAGACTTGAAAAAAGTCACTTTCAATAATAAAATCTCGACTTCTCTCTCTTAAGGTTCACTTTTCAAATTACAGTTTCCAACATCTTTCCAATATTAGTAAACCAATATTGCGAGTGTTCTGGAAATCTTTGACGTGCCGTTGAAGCATCTCGAGAGATAAAAAATAATTTTACTCCTACTTTAAATCCATGGTAATTAATTTCTTTAAACTTTTCTCCGAAAATGTTTTTGTATCCATTGAGTTTATCTGCCCAACCCGAATGTTCAATCCCTTTTGGATCAACGAAAACAATAAAGTATTTATTGCCCTTTTGAAGCCAAAAAATGAAATCTGGATTAAAATTACTTATTTTATTTTCATTTGGATTATAGTAGGGGATATAAACTTCATCTAAACTCTCATCTAATTTACTAAACATCCACCAATCAAAATCTTTTAGCCTATTATCCCCTGAAATTAAATAGTTTTCTAAATTCTCAACAAATCTTACTTCGCTGGGAGTTTTAATTATATGACTAATATAACTTATTTTTTCTTCTGTAGAATTAGTTTCAGACCATATCAGAGGAATATAATAATGGTGAGCAACGTATTTAATTTTAAT
>NZ_PFKO01000175.1:844-1126 GCF_002784285.1 Candidatus Infernicultor aquiphilus | reverse complement strand
AAGGCGGGGATGAAGGGCAATCTCCTTTCCTTGATAAAAGACTTTTAATAAATTCTTACTCAGTTCTATCTCTACCTCCTTACCCACATATTCGAAGGGGACGGAATAATAATTATAGTCTACATAGATATGACAGTCATGATAGACCTTACGGATACCTACACTGGCTAATTTAAATTCTTCTTGAGGTAGGGGAATAAGTTTTAGCTTCTCTTCTTTTTCGAATACCTCTTGGGGAACCTTTCTGGTAGTGCCGTGTATCCGATGGTTAGCCCTGGTATA
>NZ_PFKO01000175.1:410-617 GCF_002784285.1 Candidatus Infernicultor aquiphilus | reverse complement strand
CTATCTTGACGTATTGGGGTATTCCACCGAAATAATTAAAGGCATTGATATGACATCTGATAAAGGTCTCTACCCTCTGGTCATAGACTATCTCGTAATAGTCTAAGCGAGAATAGGATAACCGCATATTAAAGACCCAGGTCTTCCTCTTTTTGCCTTGGTACAAGGTATAGCCGAGATAGCCGAAATCAACCTGGGCTTCCTCCC
>NZ_PFKO01000175.1:0-370 GCF_002784285.1 Candidatus Infernicultor aquiphilus | reverse complement strand
TTTGATTTGAGAAATATAATCCTTTACCGTAGAGTATCCCACCTTTACTCCTTCTTCTTGCATCTTTTCATGCATCCTTACTCCGGAGAGATTTTCTTCTAACCATTCTAAGATCTGTTCCTTATGGTAATCCAATATCCGGGGATGGGGTTTCTTGGCAAGATATTCTTTCCCTGCTTCTATCTCTTTTATTCTTTTAGCCACTGTCTTCCAATCATGGCCAGTCATTTTGGCGATTAATGATTTATTCTTATGTTTTTCCCAAAGTGATTTTATAGTTATATACATTGCTACTCCTATCATTTTTTTCTACCTCCCTTTAAGTTAAATTATAACTTAAGAGAGGTATTATTTTATAGATATAACTAGG
>NZ_PFKO01000172.1:0-1343 GCF_002784285.1 Candidatus Infernicultor aquiphilus | reverse complement strand
AAATAATTTTCTCTCATTGCTGGACTTATCATAAATTCTATAAGTTATCATATCCCCTTTACTACTTTGGTCATAATTTAATTCTTTATCTTCAGGGAAATATTCAGAAGCTTTAAAATACTGCAGGCCATCCGAGCCTTTAATCCCTATGTCTCTTATAATTCCATTAAAATCGCCATCAAAACTGTACTCAAAAATTTCACTTACCTGCATATCACCATTTTCTAATATTTTTACCTGGGCGTTATAATCAGTTATCTCAAAACTCCGCTGAGCATCAATAGACAAATTAGTAAAAGAAAATATTATTATAATGATTAATAATATGAAACTTATGGTTAATTTTGATTTAATTTTTATCACCCTCTAAATTAATATGTTAGAACTCTAACATTTTGCTTACTTTAAATAGCTGATTAATTCTTTATTAAAATAGTTTCTTTAAATATATTCTATAAAATAGTTTTAAAATCCTCTTTTTTATTTAAAAATAGCTAAAAATATTTTTATAAAAGAGGGGAATAAATAGGAATATAAACGTGTCAAAGAACCGTCCCCTGACACATTTACTCATAACTTAAGGCTTCGACAGGATCCATTTTAGCAGCTTTCATAGCCGGATAGAGACCGAAGAATAGACCAATAGCTACTGCAAAACCAAAGGCTAATAAAACCGAAGAAAGCGAAATTACCAGAGACCATTTCCCCAATTGAGCAATAAAATAAGCACCTAACCAACCTAAAATAATACCGATTATTCCTCCTAAACCGCTTAAGCTTAAAGCCTCAATAAGAAATTGACTCATTATATTTTTTCTTTTTGCTCCTAATGCTTTACGAATCCCTATTTCTCTGGTTCTTTCGGTTACTGAAACTAACATAATATTCATAATCCCAATTCCCCCTACCAGCAAGGAAATAGCGGCAATCCCACCTAACATTAGGCTTAAAGAAGCAGTAACTGAATTTACTGTATCTAAAATTTGATCCATACTTAGCAATCTAAACTTTTCCTTGTCTTGGTCATCTAAACTTTTAATTAAAAAATACTCTATTTCTCCCACCGCTGAGGAAGCTTCCTGGCTGGAATTAGCTTGAGCTAAATAAGAGGACACATATTGCGAATTGGACAATTTTTTCATATAAGTAGTAATGGGAACATAAGACCGGTCATCAAGATCACCAGTTAATCCTCCTCCTTTTTCTTCCATAATCCCAATTACCGTAAAAAGATAATTCTGATTTTTATAATTTAATTTAATCTTTTTCCCTAAAGGACTTTCACTGTTAAATAGGTCTTTGGCCAGTTGTGAACCAAGTACAATCACATTAAGGTTGGATTC
>NZ_PFKO01000046.1:0-1305 GCF_002784285.1 Candidatus Infernicultor aquiphilus | reverse complement strand
CTACGAGAATAAAATAATGAAAAAAAGCGAAAAACCATAATTAAAAACTCAAAACTTTTTCTTTCAATTTTTAATTTTGAGTTATAGCTTTGCATTTTGCGCTTTTCATTTTTCGTTTTATTACTAAATATTATTCACTATATACTATATACTAAATTATTTCTTGACACTAGATATAAAGTATGGTAGATTTAGTCTTGTGCGATTTTATGAGGAGATATTTTAATGAGGGAAAGAATAGTTTTAGCTTGTAATGAGTGCAAAAATAGAAATTACAATAAATATAAGAATAAGAAAAATACTCTAAAAAGAATAGAACTAAAAAAATATTGTAAGTTTTGTAAAACTCATACTTTACATAAGGAAATAAAATAAATATATATAATTGGATAATTTTATATAAATAATATTAAGGTCCGTAGCTCTAACGGCAGAGCACTGGACTCCAAATCCAGGTGTTGCAGGTTCAAATCCTGCCGGGCCTGCCATTTTTTTATTTTATTATAAAGAGAAAAATATAATAAGCAAATTAGGAGTAAGATGAAATCAAAAAAGTTTTTTAATAAAATAATTAATTTTATAAAAGAAGCTATAGCTGAATTAAAAAAAGTCATCTGGCCTAGTCGGAAAGAACTAAAAAATAGCACAATTGTGGTTGTTTTTACAATAATTATTGCCTCTGTTTTTATTGGATTGATTGATTTAGTTTTTACCAAAATATTAACTTTATTTATGAAGTAAAATCTAATGAATATTTGCTATTTTATGTTAAAAGGAAGAGAGTTAATTAGTTGTAATGGCTTCAAATAAAAAAAAATGGTATGTAGTACATACTTATTCAAGTTATGAGAATAAAGTAAAAGTAAATTTAGAGCAAAGAGTTAAGTCCATGGGAATGCAAGATCAGATTTTTCAAGTGTTAATACCTACTGAAAAAGTCTTAGAAGTAAAATCTGGTAAAAGAAAATATGTACAGAAAAAAGTATTCCCAGGATATGTAGTAGTAGAAATGATATTAAATAATGATTCCTGGCAAGTAGTTAGAAATACTCCAGGGATTACTCGATTTGTAGGCTCGGGAGGTAAACCAGTACCTTTAAAAGAAAGTGAAATAGATAATATATTAAAACAGATGGGAAAAGGTGAAAAAGTACCTAAGTTAGATATTGAAGTAGGAGAAAATATTAGAATTATCATCGGTCCATTTACTGGTTACGCTGGAAAAGTTAAAGAAGTGGATTATGAAAAAAGTAAACTGAAAGTTTTTCTATCTATTTTTGGTAGAGAAACAGCTGTTGAGTTAGG
>NZ_PFKO01000342.1:5398-6698 GCF_002784285.1 Candidatus Infernicultor aquiphilus | reverse complement strand
TGAAAATATTTTTGGCTTTTTGGGAAATAACCATACTATATAACTATAAATATTGTTTTTTGTAGATGCGTGACCGGGCATGCGTGACGGGAGACAGTTCTCTAACGCGTTTTAAGTTTCACCGGGAACATCATTATTTATATTTAAAAATTTAAAAAAGTTAGAAAATAATCAGTTGATAGGGGAGTGGGAGTAGATAAATTGCGAATTATATTTTCATTTTTCTTAATAATTATCTTTATAATATGTTTTACAATAGCTTGCACTGTTTCAGTTAGTGCTAATGAATTAACTGAAGTTGAGGTTAAGCAACTTAAAATTTTACAACTTTCTAAAATAGTAGAAAGCTATCCTTCAACTATAGAGTTAGTGAAGGACCTGGAGAATTACCAGTCGGGATTGAAACTATATCATCAGGGTGATTATCAGCAGGCCATTTCCGTACTATGGAATATAAAATATTCGACCCTGAATCTACCCCTTTTTATCAAATCTCAATATATATTAGGAGAATGTTTTAAAAAGATAGAAGATTGGGATAGGGCTATAGTTATATATAAAAACCTGGTAAAAAGTGACCCTCTTTTAACTGATTATTCCCTCTTTTTTCTAGCTGAAACTTATCACCTTAAAAGAGAGAACCAGGAATCTATTGCTACCTTTAAAGAAATAATAGAGAATTTCCCTCAAAGTCTAATTATTTCAGAGGCCAACTACCAGATAGCCCAAAATTATCGCGAATTAAATGATTTAACCTCTGCCCTAATTTATTATGAGAACATACTAAAAGATTCCCAGGATAACCAGCTTAAAGCGAATGTATTACTTGACCTTTCTGATCTATACTGGAAAGAAAAGAAATATTTCGATTCCCTCAACTGTTTATATGAAATATTGGATAAAAGTTATAAACTTAAGAGAAATTCAGAACCAGAAGAGTTATTAATCAGATATTTTTATTGGATAAAAGAAAATTTAAAAGAAATAAATGTCCCCTATCCTATAATGATGAAATGCGCGGATATTTTATTTAAATATCGGAAGTATGATTTAGCTGAAAATTTATATGCAGAAATTATTAGTACCTTTCCAGATGCTAAAGATATAGCAGAGGTCTATTATAATAGAGCAAGAGCATGGTACTATAAAAAAGACTATAAAGAGGCAATTAGCCAGTGTAATGAAATTATATCCAGATTTCCAACCAGTGATATTATTACTAAAGTATATTACTTTTTAGCAAATTCAATATTTGCCTCGGGAGAGCGTTACTCCGCTATAGAAAAGTACAACAAAATTA
>NZ_PFKO01000342.1:0-5228 GCF_002784285.1 Candidatus Infernicultor aquiphilus | reverse complement strand
TATACCAAGAATAATAATAACTCTGAAGCGTTAGAAGCTTATCAACTATTAGCAGAGAGGTTTTCTAAAAGTAGTTTAGGAGATGATGCTCTTTACTGGAGAGGAAAAACTTTGCAAAAGATGGGATTAGAAGAAGAGGCAAAAGTTATCTATGAAAAGTTGCTGAGAGAATATCCTTTAAGTTATTATACCGAAAGAATTACCAAACAAAGAGATGACCTTAATTTTGTTGGGCTTATTTCTGCTTCTGAGAAAGAAGATTTTACAAATTTGGAGGAATTTTTACTAAAATATGCTAAAATAGAAGGAAAAGGTCAGTTAGCACTACTTAAAGCAGAATTATTCGAAGAGATTAGCTTTTATAAAGAATCAATAATTGAATTAAAGGAAACCTTAAATTACTATCCCGGAAATATCTTTTTGCTATTTAAATTAAGTGATGTTTATAAAAAGAACCTGGATTATTATAATTCTTTAAATTATTCGGAGATAATTTTTAATTATTTAGTGGATAATCACCAATTGGACGATTTGCCTTTTGAATTATGGGAAAGTCTCTACCCTATTTGTTTTGAAGATATAATTAGGGAATATGCTTTGAAATATGAGATAGATCCATTGCTGGTTATGGCGATGATAAGGGAGGAGAGCAGGTTTAACTCCTGGGATGAATCCGCTGCCGGGGCCAGGGGATTGATGCAGATAATTTTTTCTACCGGAGAATGGATTGCTCAGAAGATAAATATTATAGATTTTAACGATGAAATGCTATTTTCTCCTAAAGTTAATATTAATTTAGGTTGTTGGTATATCGGTTACTTAAAAGGAAAATTTTCTAATGATATTATTTTGATAATTTCAGGGTATAATGCTGGACCAGGTATAACTGATCAGTGGTTAGAAAGATATGATCAATCTGACCTCGATAATTTTGTGGAAAATATTCCCTATGCTGAGACCAGAGAACATATAAAAAAGGTGATGAAATCTTACCAGATGTATAAAAAATTGGCCCAAGTTTTAAGCGGAAAGTAAGTTGTTTTTTTTGGATTAAGGAAGAGGAGGTAAAGGTTCGATCCTTCGAGCTGGAAAGTAAATGATCAGTAAAGTAAAAGCTCAACTTTTTTGTCTTCACTGCAACAAAGAGACTAACCATATAATTACTTATAAAGATAAATATTTACAGGATATTAAATGTAATATTTGTGGAAATGAAATTAGAATTAATCGGGAGAAATTATTAGAAACCTATACTACAGATTTTATAGATCGAGTTTTGACTAAACCTCACCGAGTAACCGATGAAATAAAAAGAGATCTATCTCATTTTTTAAAATCAATTCCTATTCGAATTTTGACTAAACCCTATCGGGTGGCTAAAGAGATAGGAGATATACTGCATAATAAAAAGAATAAGAATAATCACTGATTAATTTATTTACTAAATATAAAAATTACTTTTAAATTAAAAAATATATAAAAAAATAAATAAAAAATTGACAATGTTATTAAAAAACAATAATATAGAGAGAGAAATATGTATAAAACGAGGGGGCTTAAGGTATGGAAGAATATTTAACCGCGAAACAAGTAGCGAAATATTTACAAGTAAAACCTCTTACTGTCTACCAATGGGCAAGAACCGAAAAAATTCCAGCAGTTAAAATTGGAAGGATTTGGCGTTTTAAAAAAGAAGTTATTGATAGTTTTTTAGAAAAGAAAAACAAGAAAAATAAATAATGAAATTGATTTAAAGATAAAAGCTTCCAAACAAATAAGAATTCTCCAATATGAAAAAATAAAAATTACCGGTAAAACTAAAGAAGATTCTTCTTATATTTATGTATTTGTCTTTATATAAATTAAGTCATAAAAAAGAAATGATTTAGAAATCTGTAGGTCTAAATTATTTTGACTCTCTAACCAAAGGAGGTCAGGAGATGAATTTAATTCGAAAATACAATAAAGATAAGAACAATTCCATGGTTTTGCTAGCCTTACTTTTATTATTTATCTTTTCTATCCCTTTTCACTCTCTGGCTCATAACAATGAATTTATTAGTTATAAAGTGACCAAGGGGGATAGTTTGTGGAGTATTTCCCAAAAGTATAATGTTTCGTTAGATTTAATCCTATCTTATAACCAGATTAAAGAAAAAGATATTTTATCTCTTGGTCAAATTATCAAAATTCCCCAGAATAATTTCCAGACTACAGAGACAACAGATTATATTATTCATATTGTAAAGAAGGGAGAGAATTTATGGTCAATTGCCCAAAAATATAACCTTTCCGTAGATCTAATTCTTGCCACCAATAGCATTGCTAATTCAGAATTGATTTCTATAGGGCAGGAAATGAAAATACCTTCGCACAAAAATGCTGTTGCAAAAACAAATATTGTTAGCCAGGCAGTTATTGATAAAAAGAATAATAATATTAATAATAATATCAGTCAGCTTGAAACTGCAGAACCGATTGTTTATACAGTTAAAGCAGGTGATACTTTATGGAATATTGCTCAAAGATATGGATTTTCAGTTGGGGTCATTGCTGATGTTAATAATCTTGGGAATGAAAATGTCTTATCAATTGGCCAAAAATTGGAAATACCGGCCATAGGAGGAGGAGTATCTAACTCTAACCAGAAAGAGGAACCAATCATTGTAAATTATACGATAGTGAAGGGAGATACCTTGTGGAGCATATCCCAGAGATATGATTTAAAGATGATTTCTATTATTTCTGTTAATAATTTAAAAGAAATATCTCGACTATCTATAGGTCAAAAATTGAAGCTGCCAATAACCAATATGGATATTGCCAAAGCAGAAGGATATAACCTAGAAGCTACAGCAGAAGAAATAATATATGATGTAAAAAAAGGAGAAAGCCTCTGGAGTATTTCGCGCGATTATAATGTAAAATTAGAGTCTATTATAGCAGCTAATAGTATAACCGATGCTTCCAAAATTTTTGCAGGGCAGCAATTGAGAATTCCCAATGTAACTGGATCTCGTAGTAATATATCTAATTTTATTTGGCCGGTAAGGGGAAGGGTTACTTCTCCATATGGGATGAGAGTTTTAAATGGAAGGAAAGAATTTCATTCTGGTATAGATATTGGTGGTCCTATCGGGACTAATATAATAGCTGCTGAGAGCGGCAGGGTAAGCTATGCTGGTTATATGCGAGGATATGGCAATGTAATTATCTTAAGCCATGAGGGGGGATATTCTACAGTATATGCTCATAACTCGGTGAATTTAGTGAAAAAAGGTCAATATATAAAAAAAGGGAGTGTAATTGCTAAGGTAGGGAGAACTGGGAATGCTACTGGTCCCCACCTCCATTTTGAAGTGAGATTAATGGGCAAGCCTCTTAATCCTTTGCTATATCTTAAGTAAAGTAAATTTCTTTTTAAATAGATACAAATATACAAAAAAAATATACAAAAAAGAAAGGAGGTAAATTATTTTTAAAATTTAATTGAAATATTGTAATTAAAAAATATTAAAAAAGGAGTATTTAATAAATGAAAAGTAAAATATTTATGGTTTTATTGTTTGCTGTGATTTTAATCCTGGGAACAATAGGTATCGCTTCTGCAAAAGGAACTTTAGTATACGGTAGCAGCGGAGATGCCTCTAGACTAGACCCTGGAGATGTAACCGACGGAGAATCTATTCAGAGAATGGATAATATTTTTGAAGGATTATTAGAATATGAGGCAGGTACTACTGATATAAAACCCTGCTTAGCAACTTCCTGGGAGGCCTCAACAGATGGAACTGAGATTGTCTTTAAGCTAAGAAAAGGGGTTAAATTCCATGATGGGACCGATTTTAATGCTGATGCAGTAGTATTTTCCTTTGCCCGACAATATGATACTACCAATCCTTACCATCAATATGGTGAGTGGGCTTATTGGGGATATATGTTTAGCGATGTAGAAAAGATGGAGAAGATTGATGATTATACGGTAAAACTTGTCCTGAAAAGACCGAATGCCTCTATTATGACCAGTTTAGCCATGTTTACGGTTAATATTGTAAGTCCAGCCAATGCGGAAAAGTATAAAGGAGATGCCTTCAAATATCCTTGTGGTACCGGTCCTTTCAAATTTGTGGAATGGGTAAAAGACGACCATATTACCTTAGAGGTTAATGATAGTTATTGGAGAGAAAGATCCCAACTTGATAAATTAATCTTCAAAGTAATTTCTGACCCTTCAGCCAGACTTATGGCTTTAGAAGTGGACGAAGTGCAGGGTATAGAATATCCTAATCCTGCTGACTTTGCTCGGATAAATGCTAATAAAGATTTAGTCCTTATGACTCAGCCAGGAATGAACATCGGGTATATGGCTATGAATACCGGGTATGGATATAAAGATGCTAATGAAAATGGAGTACGAGATCCGGATGAACCCTGGGTTAAAACTCCGGGATATTTCGAACCCCTTACTAAGAAGAAAGTTAGACAGGCAATTAATATGGCTATTGATAAACAATCTATAGTAGATAATCTTTATATGGGAACAGCAAGTAAAGCTAAGAATGGAATGCCTCCCTTTATGTTAGGATATAATGATGAAATACAAGATTATCCTTATGATCCAGTAAAAGCTAAAGAACTTTTAACTGAGGCTGGATACCCTGATGGTTTTGAAGTCACTCTCTATGTAATGCCTGTATCTCGGCCCTATATGTTTGATCCTCCCAAAATAGGAGAGGCCATTCAAAGTTATTTAGGAGCTGTAGGAATAAAGGTAAAGTTTTATCAAGTAGATTGGGGTACCTATCTCCAGGAAACTGAAGCAGGAAATCACCAGATGTGTCTTTTAGGATGGACTGGTGATAATGGAGATCCGGATAACTTTATGAATGTTTTATATGGTGCCAACGCTTGTTCAATAGGTACAGCAGGAAATTATGCATTCTTTAATGATGAAAATGTACAAATATTACTTTCTAAAGCATTGCAAACTTATGATAAGGAAAAGAGAGCAGAATATTATAAAAAAGCTCAAGAGGTGATTCATGAAGAAGCTGGTTGGGTTTATCTGGCTCATTCCTTGCAAAGTATGGTCTTTAGGAAGAATGTACATGGTTTTGTACTTAATCCTACTTCAAGATATTTCTTCTATCCAGTATCGGTTGAATAGATAATATTTTCTTGGATTAAGTTTGGTTAAGAAAAAAGAAAGGGGTGAATAAATCTCCCCT
>NZ_PFKO01000239.1:0-1223 GCF_002784285.1 Candidatus Infernicultor aquiphilus | reverse complement strand
GAAAAATGTTAAACTCGGAAGTTGTAATGTAACTATTGGGAGTGACGGTTGTAAAATTACCGTCTTAGGAATGTTAGCAGATATAACTCCCGATGTAGTTAATAAAAGATTTAGAAGTTCTGGTAAATATACAGATAAGTGTAGTGTATCAGATATAAATGTCCCTTTTGTAATGCCAGAACTTGAAATAGCGAACCGCTGGCCAAAAATGGCTGAGGTTAAGGTTCCAGTTGGGCAACACTTTGTAGTCGCTTTAGACACGAAACATATTGTAGATCCGTGGACAGGGGCGGGCGGTGAGAACAACAATGGTTATAAAATTTTAAATTATAGAAATATAACACCTAAATTAAATCAAGGAGATTCTATGGCAAGTCAAGAGTATGAAATCTTAAAAAATGATTTCAACAAATTAACTAATGAAGTTTATCAGAAAGGTATAAGAATCAGCGATCTTGAAGCTTGGACTAAAAGTGTTGAAAAGAAACTCGCTTCTTTAAATATTGTTGTTCAGCCAACTCCTCAATTTACAGAAAATGAGACCTCAGAGATTAAAGGTATTGTTAAATCTTGGAAAGATTTTTGGACTTGGGTTAAAAATAAACTAGGAATAAAATGACCGACTTTGATAAACATTCACACTTAGTTAAAATAAGTGTGCCTATTGTTTTTCAAATAGAAGGCTATAATCGGAATGGGCAATCAGATAGTAATGCCTCTAATGCAGTTGTATTAGGTTCTCTTTATAATTTTAAAAATACACCTGGTCTATCTAATGAAGTTAGGTTCTTGTTTCCGCAAATCACAGACTATCCTAAGAATGTTTATTTAGATTTTAAATTTAGGACAGATGAAGCTTCGGGTTTAAAATTTCGGTGTGATTTTGGGTGGGGAGGTAATGCTTATGGAGATGACGCACCTATAAAATGGACTAAGACAATGAAAGGCGACGGAACAGATTTTTATACTATCCCCTCTGGATCTACTGGGTTGACTGTTAGAGGAGTTGACATTAAAAAATTGATAAACCCTATTTCTGGATATAATTTTTCTATATTCTTTTATTTTGAAACTAATCCCGTTGACGCACAATTTTACATAGATAGATTAAGAGTTTTTGGGACTGTTGATCTCGGAGGTGCTTATGCCAAACATTGAAATAACCAAAAAGAAAATAGGTAAGCCTATAAATAAAGGTGTAGTTACAGAAGGATATTCTTTTA
>NZ_PFKO01000154.1:0-1385 GCF_002784285.1 Candidatus Infernicultor aquiphilus | reverse complement strand
AGATTTAAAAATCCTTCTTTTTTAGAAAAATATTTTAAAAAATTTTAAAATTTTCCCCTTCACTTTTCAAATCTATATTTTAGTAGGTATCAATTAAAAACAATGCCTAATATATTAGCATTTAATAACTATTTATTTCTATTGGTTTTATTATAATTGCTACTGTATTATAATGTCAAGGGAAATTTTGAAAATTTTAGAAAAAAAATTAATATTGCTGAAATAACTTTTACTTTAAAGGGGAGGAACTGGTTCTAAGAAATAGGCTTCACTTCGCTTCGCTTCGCTTCACTTCCATCCTTACTCTTAAAGGACCCACACTCCAGGTATCGTAAATTGAAATTACTGAGACTTTCATCATGGTACCAGATTCTACAATAGTCTTAACTGTATCATATAGATTAACTGCAGATATACTTCCTACAAAACTGGACTTGGGATTAGGAATTATTCCTCCTTTTACGGCTAAAATATTTACCTTTCTTAAAAGAGATAAAAGTATTTTTTCTACTTCACCAGGAATTTCTGAACTTTCAATTTCTTCCGAAATAATTTCTTCATTTATTTTAAAGACCAGTTTATTCTCTAAAAGGGAGAAATGTGCTACTATCGGCTCTCCTTTGATTACATTTATGGAGGATAAAAGTCGTACTATCATCTCTTTATCGCTATTATGTATCTTCTGTACTATATCTTCGAATTCTTCTTGGGCAATAATAAATACCTGACTACTTCGTTCATCTTTTTTAGCTCCTAGAGTTAATGCCTTATCGGAGGCTTCATTTAAAAACCTGATTAATTCTTCTCTTATCTCCTCAATAGTCTTTCCACTTTGAACAATAGTTAGGGCAATTTGCTCATCAGCTTCAAAAATAACTTCTCCTTCCCTAATCCAGGTTATCCCGGAATATAAGGCTTTCACAGTAGCATTTAATTCTTCAACTTCTTTGCTTAACTTGTCTTTTTCTTCTATCAGTCTTTCTCTGGCAATCAATAATTCTTCCAATTGACTGGTTTTATCTTTTATATCTTGAGATAATTTCTGATATTTTTCTTCCATTTCTTGTAATTGAGTAGTTTTTTCATCCAAATTTTTTTGCATAGAAGTTAGTTGTATGTTTCTGGTATCTACTTCCCGAGATAAATAGGAAAGCCTTCCCTTTAACTCTTCTATACCGAATAGGGCAGTTCTAACATCATTGGAAGATATAGCCAGTATAGTGATGGTAATGGCGGCAATTAGGATTCCAGCAATTATAGTAATAAATATCGCAGTATAGTGTGGGCGTAGTCCAAAGATAGTTATTCTTTTTTTACCTACCCTTATACCCATCCAATCACCGACAAAAGCAATCAATCCACTTAATATAATAAGAGTGGAAATT
>NZ_PFKO01000004.1:1052-9771 GCF_002784285.1 Candidatus Infernicultor aquiphilus | reverse complement strand
ATTTATCTTGATCTCCTTTGTTTCTATTCCAATTGTTTCTAAAATATATTCTTTTAACCTTCTTTGAATTTTCTCCGAAAGTTCGGGTATGTTTACATCCTGTTTTACAGAAAGACGTAGGTTTATATTTATTCCTCCCGTCTTTACGATATTAATTTCTGGCTTTACTTCCTTAACCTCTCCCATCCCCTTTGCTACTTTTAAAGCCAAAAGTTTTATAGAGCCAGTAGAAATTTTAATCTCGCCAAACGAAGTTTTTTGAACCACAGAAAGGCTTTCTCTATTATATTGAGCCTTCCTCCAGATTAAATAAATTAACAGAATAATTATTAAAGCTGCTATTAAACCCGATATGATCTGGTTGAAAAGATTGGAATAGAATAGATTATAATAATAATTTACTTTCCATACCAAAATTTCTATAGAAATAAGTTTTAAAGAAATTAAAAAAACAATACCTGAGACAAAAATCATGATTACCAAAAATAAAACAAAAATTAAATTATTAAAATTCTCTCTGTTCATCTTAGCATCATCCTTTCTATTTTATTATCTTACCATTACAAGATATTCAAGGGGAAATTCTTTCCCCTTGAATATCTTGTCTTTAATATTCTTCATAATAATAAATCATGTTCCTTATTTAAGGTATAGGAATTATTGAAATTCCTATACCTTAAAATATTATAAATAAATAACATAATAAACATTAATCTTAATTAATATAACATAATAAACATTAATTAAAATATTAATTTATTAATGCATCTTCGCCAAGTGGTTCTAACCTATTTCCCCTTTAACAACAAATCAACAATTCTCCTTAAATCTTCTTTGCTATAGAATTCAATATTTATCTTCCCTTTCTTGCCATCATACAATATACTTATTTTGGTCCCCAAAATATCTCTTAATTTTTCTTCTGCTTCCGGAAAATTTTCAAGAGTAATATTTTTTACTATAAATGGTTTTTTTGGTGCTTTTCCTATCTTTTTAATTAAGTTTTCAGTATCTCTTACTGATAAATCATTACCCATTATTCTATTACATACTACTCTTTGTAATTCTTCATCTTCCAGGCTTAATAATAATTTGGCGTGACCAAAAGAAATTTTCCCTTCGGATATATTTTTTTGTATCTCTGAATTCAATTTTAAAAGTCGGATAGTATTAGTAACTAAGGCTCTACTCTTTCCGGTTACCTCTGCTAATTCTTGCTGAGTAAGTTTAAACTCATCTATCAATCTTTTAAAAGCATTGGCTTGCTCAATAGGATTGAGATCTTCCCTTTGAATGTTCTCTGCTAAGGCAATTTCCAGACTTTTTTCATTACTAAAATTTTTAATAATTGCTGGTATCTTTTTTAACTTAATTTCTTGGGCCGCCCTTAATCTTCTTTCTCCAGCAACAATTTCATAACCATTAGCAATTTTTCTTACTACAATAGGTTGGATTACTCCGTGTCTTTTTATGGATTCTTTTAGTTCTTCCAGTTTTTCTTGGTCGAAATTCTTGCGTGGCTGAAAAAGATTGGAAGTTAAGCTTTCGATCTCTATTTCAGTTATAAATTCATTTTCTTGGTGGTCAATCTTGGGAATAAGGGCTTCTAACCCTTTCCCTAATCCTCTTTTAACCATTTGATATCACCTCTTGGGCTAATTTTTTATAAGCTATCGCCCCTTTAGATTTTGCATCATAGAAAACAACCGGCTGGCCATAGCTGGGAGCTTCGCTTACTCGAACATTTCGTGGAATTATTGATTTAAATATCTTTCCTTTAAAATTTTTTTTCACTTCTTCTATCACATCACGAGAAAGATTAGTTCTGGTATCATACATGGTTAGTAAAATACCTTCGATTTCTAATGATGGGTTAAGAATTTCTTTAACTAAATTTATAGTATTTAATAATTGCCCAATACCTTCTAAAGCATAATATTCACACTGGACCGGGATGATAACCGAATCAGCAGCAGTAAGAGAATTTAAGGTTAAAAGACCAAGGGAGGGGGGGCAATCAATAATTATATAATCATAATCGTCCTTAATTGATTTAATCACTTGCTGTAATTTGTTTTCTCGAGAGCTATAATTAACTAATTCTATTTCTGCACCGACCAATTGTATCGTAGAGGGTAAAACATCTAAATTTTTTATCTTGGAGTGCAAAATAATTTCTCTTATAGGAGCTTGGTTGATCAAAACGTCATAAATGCATCTTTTAACCTTTGATCTATCTAAACCTATCCCACTGCTCGTATTTCCTTGAGGATCTATATCAATCAATAAAATCTTTTTTTTATACAAGGACATAGCGGTGCTTAGGTTTACTGCGGTAGTGGTTTTACCTACTCCGCCTTTTTGGTTGGTGATAGCCAAAACTTTAGTCATAAATATTCCCCCCATATATATACTTAATTACACCGGCCGTACTCAAATTGCACCGATTTAATATAAGGATGGTTTATTTTTTACAAAGATGTTCCACGTGGAACATTCATTGATAATCAAAATTTTATAAAATTATAGTAATTTTCTTGTCCCCGCCATATTTCACCCCTTTTAAGAAGTAGGTATATATATTATCTTATCTAGGAATGTATTTATATTATCAAAAATATCTCAAAAATGCAAAGGTCTTTTTTGGGGCACCCCTTCTCTCCGCGGATATCCTAAAGGAGTATTTTTTATTTTCCTAATCACTAAGACATATCTTTCTTGCTTTATAAAAGGAACTTGAATATTTTCAACTTTAATCAGTTCTCCGCCTAAAAAATTAATTGTATTAATGCCTTTTTCGGTTTCTTCTGGATATGATCTTCCTTTCTGAGCTATAAATAATCCCCCTATTCTAACCAAAGGAAGGCAATATTCACTTAAAATATTTAAAGGGGCTACTGCTCTGGATATTACTAGATCATATTTCTCCCGGTAATCCGAACATCTCCCAAAAGTTTCTGCTCTTCCATTAAGTATCTTAACTTTCTTTAAATTCAATTTTTCTATTAATTTTTCTAAAAATATTATCTTCTTCTTTTTTGCCTCCAGGAGAGATAATTTAATCGAAGGGTAGACTATTTTAATGGGAATACCTGGGAAACCTGCCCCGGTCCCTACATCAATAATATTTATTTCTTCTAGATGGATATACTGATTAATAACTTTTATACAGGCAATAGAATCTAAAAAATGTTTGATAATGATTTCTGAGGAGGTTTTTAAGGAAGTTAAATTTATTTTCTGATTCCATTTGATTAATAAATCCAAATATTGGGAAAAGCCTTCTAGGTAGGCCTTATTAAATTCAATCCCTATTTTTTGAGCACCTTCCACTAAAATATTTTCATCTTCTTTTAACAAAAAATAAATCGCCTCTTTTTATTTTGTTAGTTAGTTGGCTGTTTAGTGGTTAATTAATTATTACAAGAAGACACGACACGTCATGCCTTTACGCTACTAAAGTAAGAATTTAATATAAAAAACTATAATTCAAAATCAAAAGCTTTTTTTCTCGTATCTTACGGCTATTGTTATGATGTCTTTTTAGTGCAGGGAGCGTATTTATCCGCCCCGGTTTTTTGGGTACTTCTTTTAACGGGTTCGATGAATCGAACCCCTACCTCTGGCCTCTGAATTCTGGATTTTTCTTTTCTCTTTCTTCTCCACTATATAGTATATACTAACGACTATTCACTATCTACTTGTTATGTTTTTCCACAATTTATCCACATATCAAGTAAAATAAAATATTATAACTTGGTTATTCCCAAAAAGCCAAAAATATTTTCAACAGATTACATATAAGGTACGTTGCAGATAATTTTATAGTAAATTATGACTTTTTGGTTATAATTATGTTGTAGGGACACAATGCCTGCCTGTGCGTGCCTGCCTGTGCGTGTACGCACGCAGACAGGTACGCACGCAGACAGGAATTGTGCCCTCGCCATATTATTACCTAATTTCTCCTGTGGGTAAGATGCATGGTACCCCTACATTACCATTCCCCGATCAGGTCGAGGACAGGTTTGTTTGCTTTTTGGGTTAACATCATAACTTGGAATTGGTATAATTCTAATCTAAAAAATACAATTAAAAAATAATTTTTTGAAATTTATTAAAAAACTCCAACTATTTAGATAAATAAACTGAATAAGCATTTTATATAAGTAATTCTTTAACTTATTTTTTACCTTAGTACCTGATAAAGTTAATCAATAAAGTTAAAGCCTTTGGTTCTAAGCAATTAAGGGTTTCCCACAGTTTGTCCACATTTAATTTTTAAATGTTCTACGTGGAACATTTTCTCTAAAGAGTAAATTCTTTTCTATACTATCGCAAATTAATATATTATTTTCCAATACAAAAACGAGAAAATATATGATCAATTATTTCGTTGCTTACAGGATATCCGGTTATCTCACCTAAAGAATCTAAGACATCTTTTAAATCAACAGTTAATAAATCGTATGGTATTTTTTTCTTCAGTCCTTCTAATATATATTCCAGTCCTTTTTTAGCCTTATTTAATTGATTTGCTTGTCTAACATTATTTACAATCACTCCGTTTTCTGGTATCACTAAACCTTTCAGAGCCTTTTTGACTAACTCTTCTTCTAACTGTTCTATACCAATCTTTTCTGTTAAAGACATCCTTATACTATTTTTATTATTTAAAAGACTAAATAGTTTCTCACGATTAATCATTTCAGTTAAATCTATTTTGTTTTCGATTATTACCATCTTTTTATTTTCACTTTTTTCTTTATTTATTTCTTTAATAACTTCTTCATCTTCTGAGGATAAGGGGGTACTGGCATCAAACATAGCTAAAATTAGATTGGCTTTTTTAAAAAGGGTCATCATTTTTTTAATACTTATCTTTTCTATAATATTTTCAGGAGTTTTAAACCCGGCAGTATCTATAATTTTAAAAGCCACTCCTTTGATATTAATTAACTCTTCAATGGTATCTCTGGTTGTTCCTGGTAGATGAGTTACAATTGCCCGATTTTCTTTTAATAAAGTATTAAAAAGGCTAGATTTCCCCACATTGGTCTTGCCAACTATTAGAGTGTTGATCCCTTCTTTCAGTATTTTCCCATAATTCAGGGTTTCCAGGAGAGAATTAATTTCTTTTAAAACATTCTTTATTCTTGCTTCAATTTGGGTTGGATTTAATTCTTTAATGTCTTGATCGGGAAAGTCCATAGGAGCTTCGATCTCCGATGAAATCTGTATCAACCTGTGTCTTAAATCTTTAATCTTCCTTTTTAAATTGCCTCCCAGTTGAGCTAATGAAAATATTAAACTCTTCTCAGTTTTAGCTTGAATAAGGTCAATTACAGCTTCAGCCTGGCTTAAATCAATTCTACCATTTAAGAAAGCTCTTTTAGTAAATTCTCCTGGTTCAGCCATCCTCGCTCCGTGCCTAATCGCTGCTTCTAAAACTTTTTTAATAGAAAGAATTCCTCCATGACAATTGAACTCTACCACATCTTCTCGGGTATAGCTTTTAGGTTTTTTCATTAAAACCAAAATTATCTCATCAATTATTTCTTCATCTCTAGGATCTACTGCAAACCCGTAATGAACGGTATAGGTCGAAAAATCTTTAATATTTTTTTTATTTAAATTTTTATCTCTAAATAATTTTTGGGCTATTTCTAAGGCTTTCGGGCCACTTACTCTTACGATACCAATCCCACTTTCGCCGAGAGAGGTAGAAATAGCTGCAATAGTATCGTTTTCCCAAAATTTCATCAAGGCTCTCCTAAATTATTCGATAGTGAATAGCGTTAGTAGATATTATCTTGGTTAAATGGTTAGTTAATTTGCTGGTTAATTAGTTAGTTGCTTGATAGACAGGCGAGACGCCTGTCTTACTTAAGGCGACCTGTCTGCGTGCCTGCCTGTGCGTGTACGCACGCAGACAGGTACACACGCAGACAGGCAACGCACAGGCAGAAAAGCGAAAAATCATAATTCAAAAAGCATAAAAAGATTAATATTTAACCATATCTACTTCTTATGCTTACTAATAGTTCTTTAATTATAACTCTTCTTTATTATTTTCTTTCTCTCTTGGGGCTATTATAACTCTTCTATAAGGTTCTGTGCCTTCGCTATAAGTAATTATTAGCGGGTCTTCTTGTAAAACGAGATGGACTATCCTTCTTTCCACTGCATTCATAAAACAAAGAGCAACTTTTTTACCTGATCTTTTCACTATTTCTGCTTTTTCCTGAGCATATTTGGAAACAATATCTTCTCTTCTTTTCCTATAGCCTTCAATATCAATTATTATTTTCCTTCTTTCCGGTTCATTAATTCCTTTGTTGACTATAATGTTAATAATATATTGAAGGGCATCGAGAGTATGCCCATGTCTTCCAATGATCATTCCGGGATTAGAAGTTTTTATTTCTAAAATAATTGAATCATTCCCTTCTTGATCAACTATTTGAACTTTTCCATCCTCTAAAATAAAATCTATTACTTTCGTTAATATCGCCTCAGCTTTTTCTTGAGGGTTTAATTCCATATTATTCGTATTTTCCAAATCTATCTCCTCTTTTATAGCTACCCTGTGCATTTAAAATATATTACAGTATATGGTTGTAACCCAAAAAGCTAAAAATATTTTCAACAGACTTCGTCGCGTATTGCGTATCGCGTTGGAAATAAGATTAGTTATAATTATGTTGTGGGGGTTCGATTTATCGAACCCGTAAATAAGCGGGTCGGATAAATCCGACCCCTACCTTAGTATTCCCCGAACAGGTCGAGGACAGGTTTGTTTACTTTTTGGGTGACAATCATATAGTTTAGAAAATTTTTTTTCGACAAGAATAAAAAATATATTTTTAAAGTAAAAATTTAGTTTCGAATTTATTCCCACCTAAACAAATTACCATTCTAAAGAATTTTTTAATAAAAGTTAAAAAATTATATCTCAAATAATTTGACATATATAAAACCTTGTGATATTAATATATTAACGTTATCGGTAACGTTTACGGGAGGAAATATGAAATATATAACTTTAAGAATGGTAGCACAAAAAGCAGGAGTTTCAGTGAATACCGCATCAAGAGCAATAAATAATAAGCCAGATATAAACCAAGAGACCAAGAAGAGGATATTCAAGGTTGCCCAAGAATTGGGATATGTTAGAAATAATACTGCAGTGGCCTTGAGAACCAATAAAACAGGAACAGTAGGAGTAGTAATTGAAGATAATAGAAATCCTTTTTATGCTGAGGTTTTAAATGGAATGGAAGTAGCAACCAGGGAGAAAAATTATCATATAATTTTTGCTAATACCCAAAGAGATTACAAGAAGGAAGAAGAAGCAATAAATTTGCTGTTAGCAAAGCGAGTAGATGGATTGCTCATAGCCCCAGTTCAAGATAGAGATGATGATATAAATAGTCTCGTTGAAGCAAATATCCCTTTTGTAGTTGTGGGTAGAGATTTTGAAAATATTGAATTAGATGCAATATATAATGATGAGGTTAAAGGGGGATTTTTGGCCACAGAATATCTGATTAAAAAAGGGCATAAAAGGATAGCTTTAATAGATGGTTTTCTGTACAAGTCACCTGCTAAAGGTAGATTAGAGGGGTATAAGAAAGCCTTGAAAAAATATGGGATATCTATGGATGATGCCCTGGTAAGCGTTGGGGATATAGATGTAAAAGATGGGTATGAAAGAACCAAACAGATGCTGGAAAAAAATTTAGATTTTACCGCTATCTTTGCTTACAACGATATGATGGCCTTTGGGGCAATGCAGGCTATCCGGGAAAAAGGATTAAGAATACCTGAGGATATAGGATTAGTCGGTTATGACGATATTCCCTTTTGCTCTCTTATGAATCCTGCATTAACTACTATTAGACTGAAGAAACAAGAGTTAGGCATAGAAAGTGTAAAACTGTTACTTTCTCGTATAAACGGTAGGCATAAAAAGCTGAAAAAAGTAATTCTGGATGTGGAACTTATCGTAAGAGAAACGTAATGTTAATATTGAATAAATTAATATTTATTATAATTATTATTAGTTTTTCAAGGAGGTAATTTGTGCCAGAAAAAAGACAATTCAAAAATGCAGTAATAATGAATAATATTGAAAAATATTTTGGTAATGTCGCTGCGCTTAATGGAATAAACTTTGAAGTAGGGGCCAATGAAGTGGTGGGATTAATTGGAGATAATGGTGCTGGAAAATCAACGTTGATTAAAATTATAACTGGAGTTTTCCCTCCTACCAAAGGAGAATTGTATATTCGTGATAAGAAAATATCCCTTAAAGATTATAATGTTAAACAAGCTTATAAATTGGGGATTGAGGCAGTATATCAAGATAAATCATTAGGAGAAAAACAGGATTTATGGAGAAACTTTTTTATTGGCAGACAAATGACCAATCGTTTGGGATTTATTAGGGTTCGTGAGGAAAAAGAAATGGCCCAAAAAATTATGTTTGATATAATTGGCTTTCGAGGGGCAGGAATTACTGCAGAATCTAAAGCTAATAAGTTGTCAGGGGGAGAGAGACAAGGAATAGCAATTGGCAGAGCAATGTACTTTGATGCAGACCTAATAGTGCTCGATGAACCGACCTCAGCTTTATCGCTTAAGGAAGTTCAGAAAGTATTAAATTTTGTAAGAAAGATAAAAGAATCCGGGAGGGCATGTATATATATTTCTCATA
>NZ_PFKO01000004.1:0-1020 GCF_002784285.1 Candidatus Infernicultor aquiphilus | reverse complement strand
TTTAAGGTAATAACAGAAAACGGCAAAGAATATTATTCCGAATTCCTTGCCGGAGCGGACGGGGCGAATTCGAGCGTAAGGAGGCTGCTTGGAATCGGGTACGGGAATTTTGCTCTTGGTGTTCAATACACGTTTAATTTATCAAACGAGATTATTGACGAGAAAATCGGTGACTGGTTCGAGGTTTACTACGGGCTTATGGATTACGGCTACGGCTGGGTAAGCCCCCTGAACAATAAAATTAAAGTAGGTTTGGGCGGGATGGACGATGAATTCAGGAAAACCCCGAAAAAATACCTGGATGATTTTACCGGAAAATTCATGGAGGAAAAAAACATTAAAAATTTAGAAATAATTAATTTCGAGTCACACATCATACCCTTCGAGGGACCCGTAAACAAACCCTGCGCGGGAAATGCAGTATTAATCGGAGACGCGGGAGGATTCGTAAACCCCCTGACAGAGGAGGGAATCTATTACGCGATTAAAAGCGCGCACCTTGCGGCTGATTCCGTAATAAACTGCGGGGGCGATTTTGAAAAAGAATGCACGTTAAAACTGAAAAGCATTAAATTAAACACGAAATTAAGGGATGAGGTACTGAAAAACCCGGACTCGATGGAAAAATACGTAAGAAGACTCAAAAGCATGGAATGAACATAAACTATCGGGCGGAAGCAATCTTTTCACGTCTTCATGCATTCGACGACTTTTTTGAGTAAATTTATTTTTAAATTTGTTTGGTTTTCGAATTTTCCGAGGTATGCGTCTTCTTCCCGTCCGAGGTCGTAGCAGGTTGTGTTGTCAATGTCAATTAATATGCCGCTCAGGTTAACTGATTCAAAATCGTCTTTGTGTTTGGCGTAGAACGGTTCGCAGCAGCAGCCGACGTAACCTTTCATGCCTCTTTTTTCGCAATCCTTAAGCGTTTCCATTAAATTTTCAAAACTTGTGATGCTTTTAGCCTCGATGCTGTGCTCTTTCGCAATCTTATATGCTTCCCCGACGGTGCATCTCCCA
>NZ_PFKO01000329.1:0-1349 GCF_002784285.1 Candidatus Infernicultor aquiphilus | reverse complement strand
TCTAAATAGCAAAGTATTGCTTCTTTTGCATTTTTTAAGGCCTCTTCTTCATTTTCCCCTTGAGTGAAACAACCATCAAGTGCAGGAATAGAGACATTAAATCCTCCTTCTTCAGCTGGTTCTAAAACCACTATAAATTTCATATATATTTTCT
Organism: Candidatus Infernicultor aquiphilus; assembly: GCF_002784285.1. Classification (NCBI taxonomy): domain Bacteria; kingdom Pseudomonadati; phylum Atribacterota; class Candidatus Phoenicimicrobiia; order Candidatus Pheonicimicrobiales; family Candidatus Phoenicimicrobiaceae; genus Candidatus Infernicultor; species Candidatus Infernicultor aquiphilus. The sequence goes on along the minus strand of NZ_PFKO01000329.1, from coordinate 1,195 downwards.
CCTATTTTATATTAACTTTCCCCTAATTCTGGATTCCCATTTTCATGGGAATGACATTACTTTTTTATTTTTTATACTCTAACAATTTTTTAAATTCATTTAAAGACAATCCAACTTGACGTATAATAGCTCTTAAAGTACCTTTGGCGATTTCTTTGTGATTTGGGACAGTTAATCTACGATAAGGAGACTTTTTATTCCTTAAAATAATATGACTCCCTGTCTGGTGATCCCTAATATAACCAATTTCCTCTAATATCTTACAAAGATCCTTTCCTGATATTATTGGTAAACCTCTCAATTTGCAACCTCAACAATCTCTTCTCTGATAGATGGTGGAACGGGTTCATTATGTTTTTTTAAACTCTCTAAATATCCCTTAATTGCATCTTGAATGTTTATTAAAACTTCTTTTCTGCTCTTGCCCTGAGAAATACATCCAGGTAAAGAAGGACATTCAGCAACAAATATCCCATCTTCATCCTGCTCAATCAAAATTCTATACTTCATAATAAATTTCTCCTGTTTCTAACAATTTCTCACTACTTGTGGATTCCCGCTTTCTTCTTTTGTTATTCCCGTAAAAATGTTTTATCACTCTACCGATTAGTATTAATCTTTTGGTTTTTCTACACTCTCATCAATAAGAAATTTCATAATTTACTTTGCCACTTTTAGCAAATGAACTTCTTCTCCATGAACTGATTCTGCTGCATACGCTAAGGCCGCTTGAATATCTTTACTGGTAAGACGTGGATACTCCTGGAGAATTTTATCAATAGAAATATTTTGAGAAAGTTTCCGTAATATTATTTCTATCGGAATTCTCGTTCCTTTAATAATAGGTTTTCCCAACATTATCCTGGGATTTATCTCTATTCTTTTTGATAAATTTTCTTGAGACATAGTATTTGCCCTCTATTACTTTGCTTTACTTTTTAGGGGTCAGATTTATCTGACCCATTTTAATTACGAGTTCAATAAATTAGAGATTGCTTCCCCTGCTTTCGCAGGGGCAGGCTTGCTTTGCTCCTCCATGACACTTATATTTATTGCGGGTTCGATGAATCAAACCCCTACAAATTAGTAACCTCTACTTCTACTTCTTTAGCAATAAGCCCTGGTTTATCTTTTATCTCATTAACCTTCTCCATTCCTTCTAAATAGCAAAGTATTGCTTCTTTTGCATTTTTTA
>NZ_PFKO01000299.1:0-6861 GCF_002784285.1 Candidatus Infernicultor aquiphilus | reverse complement strand
GAGGTATCGCCTAATTGGTTTGAAACTAGAGAATACCCCTACTATTTATTATGTATAGTAATAACCGTCTATAAGTTCGTAGTTATAAGTGAACATGATCTTTCTTGTCTGATGTTTCTTTACGCAATTTAAAGAATATGTTTGTATGGCTTCTTCTTGGTCGCATTGAGCTAGAATTGTTGTTTGTGTTGTTGTTTGGTTATATTTGTTTTCTTTTACTTCTAGCTGGTATTCTTCTTTTGTCGGGCAATATATGGATTCCCCTAAATAATACAGATTGATTTCTAAGTTGTTGTTTTCAAAATGTCTTATTCTTGTCATTCCAAGCACCTCCCCCTTGCATAACAGCAGATTGAATTGAATCTACAACGCTTGCATTTCTTATATCTTACTTCCCGATTCATACATTCTTTTTTAAATTTTCTATGGTATGAATCATGGCAAGCAAAACAAATTGATAATCTTTTCTTTCGGTATTGTTTTTTCTTATATTCTTTTTTACTGTGCCAATAATGATGACGACCTTGAGTAGTAGTATTACATATCAAACACTTCCCCACTAATTATCACCCCTTTATACATAATAGTCCTTAAATCAAGTTTTCAAAGAACTGACACGATTATACTACTTTCCTCCAGTAGTTTAACAAATCTTCCATAGTTTTTTCAAAAGGTATTTCTGGCTCCCAGCCTGTTATTTTTTTCATCTTCGAACAATCACATAAAAGTAACTTCACATCAGAAGGTCTTAACCTTTTCGGATCAACCTCAACTTTAATTTCTGCCTTAGCCAATTTAATTAAAATATCTAAAACTTGTTGAATAGTATATCCCTTACCACTCCCGATATTATATACTTCACCATATTCGCCTTTTTCAATTAACAATCTATAAGCTCGAACTGTATCCCTAACATCAGTAAAATCTCTGATTGAAGTTAAATCTCCAACCATTATTTTGTCTTGCTTCCCTTTTTCGATTAAAGCAACTTGTTTCGCAAAAGTAGAAGTCACATATTCATCGCCTCTCGCTGGTCCGTATTTACTTTCTGGTCCCTCATGATTAAACGCTCTTGTTCTTATCGTCTTAATTCCCCAACTCTTGAAGTGTTGGTAGCCCGCAAGGTCCGCGCTGATTTTTGAAATCGCATAAGGACTTAATGGTCTTAAAGGGTTTGTTTCTTTTATTAGTGTTTCATTTTCAGTAACTAAACCATATTCTTCAGAAGAACCCGCTATCTGAACTATCGTATCTAATAATCCTAGAGAACGAGCCGCATTTAATAATTTAACAGTTCCTAAACCATTAATTTCATAAACAAGTTCAGGGTCTTGCCAACTCGAAGGAACATAAGCAATAGCGGCTAAGTGGAAAATGACATCGGGTTTATGCTCGTTTAAAACTGATCTAATTTCTTCATAATTTTTAATGTCCATTTTTACAAACCCGTCTTTAGGAAGTCTTGAAGTGCTTATAACTTGATAGCCATTGTCCTCTAATTCAGCCCTTAGATGACCACCGACGAAGCCTTCTCCTCCTGTAATAAGTGCTTTTTTCATTGATAAATCTCCTTTAACATTATATTAGGATATTGTTCATCTCAGAAAAAAATTGTTTTAGAAAATTAACAGCTATTTTATCTTTACCGCCAACAAATCTTGTCATAACCCCGATATTCTCTCCGAGGTTCGGGTATTTTCCTTCAACAAGCGAATAAACCGCGTTTAATTTTCTATTTGTTCCGAACCCGACTAAAATTCCGTTCATTTTAATTTACCCTTCTTCTCAAATTCCCTTTGTTTATCTTTTAAACAATCTACACAAATATATAAATCTTCTCCTACTTTCCTAAAAGTTATTCCTGAAGTTCTAAAGCAATATCTACACGCCCTTAAAGAATAATTTTGTTTTCTATTTTTATTTTCCTTTTTTATTTTTGCCCATTCTTCTTTAGTATAATCGCCCATATAATTCCTTATGTTTCTTCGCTAAATTATTAAATCCTTCTTCTATAGTAAGATAATTTTTATAAAATGATTCCATAAAAAGCTTCAAACAGTTTAAATCTCTTGCTTTATATAAATTTTTAGTTTTAATAGAATCTAAATCATCGAACCAACTTACGTTTGATAGAAACAATGGTCTTCGGCAGGCAATCGCTAATCTTGCCGCCGCTGAACTTCCAACTATTCCAACCTCATTATACCATAAAACAACCCCGTCGTGACTCTTAATAAACTCAATTAGCTTCTTTGTAGGTAACCATTTACTGGGGATATTATATCCAAAACCTAATTCATCACATATCCGTTTAACTGCTATATTATCATTCCTGCCTATCCCGAAAGAACAAATTTTAACAGGGATTTCGGGTATGCCCATAGGAAAAGTTATTTTTTTTGTTTCTTTTGGTAAAAGCATGTTTTTAAATATATCTTCTCTATGTGCTATCGCAATATCTATATTCTTAAAATCAAACCCTTCCCAAACTGCACTATCGTGAAAAGTGACAATCGTTCTCTTATTTTGAGTTTTCAACATTTTTAAGACATTCATTAGCCACTCGCCCGACCAGAACGAACCTTGATTTTGAAAATGAATGATATTACACCTCTCTAAACCTCGCCACTCAATATTGTCCTTATCAAAAACTTGAATATCTACACCTAATTTTTCTAGCGAACTAACTAAACTTTTCGCATATTCAGCTATTCCGCATTGCCTATCCCAAGTTGTAATCATTGCTATTTTCATACTTTGCCCTCATCAATACCTTGATTCACAGAATAAGCAAACCCTCAAGTATTAAAAATTTTATCTCTTTCTTTAATCTCATCAATACATTTTTGTAGAATTTCATCCAATTCCCAATGAGGCTCGAAGCCGATTAAACTTTTTAATCTATCTATGTTCGGTATTTTGTCCCACACTTCGGCAAAATCTTCTCTGTGTAATCCTTGAAGACTTACAAAAGTAATCTTGCTCTTTGAATTAATTATCTTCACAATTTTCCGCGCTAACTCTCCACTAGTTATTTTATTTCGAGGGTTTCCGACATTAAAGATAATTCCGTTGTGCTTCGCCTTCATTATCAAAATCATTGCTTCGCAAATATCTTCAACATCTATAAAAGTTCTTTGGTCCATCCCGTCGCTATAAACTGTTATCGGCTCATTATTTAGCGCTTGTCTAATAAATCTCGGAATTCCAAATCCTAAGTCTGGGTTTTGCCCTGTCCCGATTATATTAAAAGGACAGATTATGTTAAATTTTAGATTCTTTTCGGTTCTTAATCTATTCGTTAAAGAAATCTCGCCTGATAATTTACTAATTCCATATTCTAATCTATCTAATCCAACAGTAATATTTGAAGGAACACCCTTTGCTAAAACTTCAGGTTGGTCAAATATCGGATTTTCCTCATAAAATTCAGAGGTAGAAATAAGCATTAACTTTGCTTTATCTCTTAAAGCGAAAGCGATTGCCCTATCTAATAGAGCAGTAATAATATAACCAACGGAACTAACAGAACCAGCTAAATGATAAATTTCATCAAACTTTAATTTCGTATCAAATAATAGAAAGTTTTGTTTCAAAAATATTACATTACAAGCAGTCACATTATCCCTATCTTCTTGAACTCCCGATAAATCATCAACAACTAAAATCTTATTTTTTGGATTTTCTGATAATTTCTTGATTAAATGCCTACCAATAAATCCTCCGCCACCTGTAACTAAAATTCTTTTCATCGTTCTTCCACTTTTAGATTTTCTAATTTAACCCGTTCTATAAACTCATCAATTCCTTTTTCATTTAACAATCCGATCTTCTCAAAAACATCTCTCGGAAAGGCAATAATGCCTCTTTTGTCTATTATAGCTCCAACTCCGCCTTTGGCAAAAATATCTATAAATTCACTTGCCCAAGGCTTTGATAAATCTGTAGCAAAATTTATAAATGCTAGCCACCTAACATCATCATCTGCTAAAAAAGCCTTAATTGAATTATTAAATGCCTTATTTACTGTGAATGTAGTTACTAAAGGATAGTCTGCTGTAGCTTTAATCTTTTCTAATATTTTTTGGTCTGCATTAGCTATTATAACTCCAATCTTAGGCATACGGTTTTTAACCTTTATAATGCTTGGAGTAGTTTTTATAAATTCTCTCATAACTTCAGGATATTCATAAGGAAATTCTTTAGCAATTCTATCTTCTAGGATATGATCGCCTTTTCGCCCTTTATAAAAATCATCAGGAAGTTTCGGGTCTAATTTGGCGTATTTTATCCACTTCTCAAATATTTCTTTTTGAAGTTTTGTATATCCTAAATGGCAAAATTTATCGTGGAGTTTTCCTCTTGTAGCTAGTCCGACTAACTGTTCATGAACTTCACCTTGCCATTTTATTAACTTATTATTCTTAAATAAAACTTCCTTACTTTCAATATATTGATAATGAAAAATATCTATAAGAAAATGATAAAACTCTAATTCGTAAATATCCTTTGAAAAATCTAAACTTCTAACTGTTTTCTCAAAAGAATTGTAATAAACTTCATCTGCGTCTATTTTTAAAATATAATCGCCCGTGCTATTATCTTTAGCCAAATTACGGGCATTAGCAAAATTAAATTCTTTATAATAGTCGACATAATTTATAAACTTAAACTTATTCCTTTTAATTTCAATGTTTCTGAAATCAAAATTAGCAGTATTAACTATAACTATTTCATCAACCCACCTAATTGAATTTAAAGCATATTTTAAATAAGGCTCATTAAATTCCCCTATAATCATATTTGCGCTAATTTTCATTTTAAATCCATTATAAGTTCTTTTATGACCAATGCACCGACTTCCGCATTTGCCTTTATTTTCATTTTTTCAGAAGCTAACCAACCTTTTATTTTTCCCTCTTTTTTATTCTCATAAACATATCTCATTTTTTGCTTTAATTCTTCTTTATCGGGAATAGCCCAATTACCTAAATCTTCATTTTGAAGCCCGATCATACTCCTATTCGGATAATTAGCAGGTTCTAGCCCTATCTTGTCCAAAGGATAAGAATATAAAGGGTCTGCTATCTCTGATAATGAACCCCAATTTGTTAAAATTACAGGCAAACCAGTAGCCATTGCCTCTCTCGGTGGAAGACCAAACCCTTCCCCTTTACTCGGGTAAACATAACAATCGCTGGTTTCGTATAATTGCCTCATCTCTTGCGCGGTATAATCTTTCTCTAATACTATCACTTTTTTACTATCACTATGAGGATAATCTATTGGTGAGCCTTTTCGGGTTTTAATAACTAAAACAACATTTTCATCGTCCTCAAATTCTTCATCAAAAGCGTCTATGGCTAACTGGTAGTTTTTTCTAATATCCATTTTACCTGTAATCAAAAATCTATAATTGCTATGTTCTGGTCTATCGAAATACTCATAATTTTCTAAATCTATTCCTAACTGAGCAACTTTGATCGGCTTTTTAAGTCCTGATTTTATAAAAATATCTCTACACCAAAAGCTAGGGACCAAAACATAGTCAGTATATTTATTAAGATACTTAATCCAAATTTGCGGGACTTTATCTGTTTCAAACATCGTCATAGTGATTAAATATTTAAAATATTTTCTATATTGTGCTAATGTCGGCGGTAAATGATAAATCAATCCTATCTCTGATTTATATCCTTTATTCATAAACTTTTCTATCTCTGGCTTTGAATAATCTTTAATTTTCCAATCGTGAGGATTTAATATTACATCGATCCCAATTTTATCTAAAGCAAATACAAGGTTCTCGGCTGAATATCCATATCCGTCTATTGCTAATAATGGTGAAATTAAGTTTAAACTATTCATCTATCTCCCTTCATCTCTTTGAGTGCTAGTTAAATTTATTTTAAAGAATCTCCATTAAGTTTCCTTAATAATATTATATTGACTTTCTCTTTTCCTGAAGGTCATCGCTTTTGCGTCCCAACAGTTCTTGGGATATTCATTAAATAGTTTATAGGGAACCCCTAGCATATATTTTCTCTTGGATGACGGGCAACTAACCTTAACAAAATAAGCATAATTGTTTAGAATATTATCTTTTCTTTTTGTTTTGTATAATACTGCTTCTTCGGTAGATACGGTATCTCTATCAACTTCTTTCACTCCTAGCAGTTCGGCATATCTTTCCATGCCTATCTTTTCAATGATACAGCGTCTTACTTCCACATTGGTTTCTTTTACAATATCTTTCTTAGTTAAAGTTTCGGGAGTTTCTATAATCTTTTTAGATACTTTTATTCCATGCCACATATATAAACCCCAGCCATCATGATATTCTATGGCTTTGCTGTCAGGGCTATGCAGTCTGCCTTGCTCATCTCTATAAATATGTTTTGGTCTAGCACATACCATCACAAAATTTTTATCCGCCCAAACATAATTCACAGATTGACATATTTTGCTGTACGCTTCGGCTCTCTCTTCAATATCCTTTGGAAGTTTTAATTTACAAACATCTGTAAAAAATGACACGTACGCTGGACTCCCATACCAATACCACCCGCCGACCCAAAATTGACCGCCAATCCAGTAATACCACGAAAGTTTATGAGCTCCAACCGCATCTCCAACCGCTCTGTCAATCGTATCTCTAACCTCTCTGTCAACAGTTCTTCCAACCGCATCTCTAGCCGCTCTGTCAATCGCATCTCTAGTCGCTCTGTCAACAGTTCTTCCAATCGTATCTTCAACCTCTCTATCAACCGCAGCTCTGACAATTCCGTCAACCGCATCTCTAACCTCTCTGTCAACAGTTCTTCCAATCGTATCTCCAATCTCTTCGTCAATCGCTCTTCT
>NZ_PFKO01000276.1:0-1425 GCF_002784285.1 Candidatus Infernicultor aquiphilus | reverse complement strand
AATTCGGGAAAATCATTAGATATTATTGAAATTGACGCCGCTTCCAACACCGGAGTGGATAATATCAGAGAATTGCGAGAAACAGTGGCACTGTCTCCGTCTTCTTTGAGATATAAAATATATATAATTGATGAAGCGCATATGCTTTCTACCGGAGCTTTTAACGCTCTTTTGAAAACGCTTGAAGAACCGCCCGCTTTTGTGATTTTCATTTTAGCCACAACAGAAATTCATAAAATTCCCGATACCATTATTTCCCGCTGTCAAAGATTTGATTTCACTCGCCTTTCCTTTTCTCACATAATTGAAAAACTTTCTCTTATCGCTAAAAAGGAAAAAGTGCAGATTGAAAAAGAAGCGTTAGAAATGATCGCTCTCGCCTCAGAAGGAGGAATGCGAGACGCCGAATCTCTTTTAGGACAAATAATCTCGCTGGAAGATAAAAACATCACCGCTAAAGAAGTTCAAGAAATTACCGGATCTTCCGACAAAAAAAATGTCGCGATTTTGGCAAAGTGCATCATTGAAAAAAAATCCTCGCAAGCTATTTCTGTTATAAATGAACTTTCAGCAGACGGAATTGATCTTCAAGTCTTGGCAAAGTCAACTATCAATTATTTGCGTCAAGTATTGCTTTTGAAAGTAAGTCCTCAATTGAAAAAATACCTCTCCTATGAATTAACTGCGGAACAAATTGAAAAAATGATTGATTTGACAAAAATTTCCCAAACGGAAGAAATCGTTTCCGCAATAGATTTTTTGAATGAAGCGCAAAACAAAATTTCTTCTTCCGTTATTCCCCAACTCCCTTTAGAAATGGCCGTTATAAAATCCACCGGAAAAATTCCTTCCCGGAAAAAAGAGAATGAAATGGAAAGAAAATTTTTTGAAGAAGAAAAATTGACTTCTTCCTCCGGCTCTATTTTAGAAAAAGAAGAGGAAAAAATTTTGAAACAAGAAACTTCTGAAAAGGAGGAAAATAGACAAGAAAAAATTTCTCCCGTTCCCGCGCCGAAAGCTCTCTTAAAAGAAAAACAAGAATTGGAAGAAAAAAAAGAAATTAATCCGGATTTGGATATTGAAAAAATAAGACTGAATTGGAAAAAACTGCTTTTAGACATTCATCCTTATAATCATTCCCTTTCCGCTTTTCTCTCTAATTGTGTCGCCAAAAAATTGGAAAAAAACAAAGTTATTCTAGCGACTCCCTATTCTTTTTATCAAGAAAAACTCAGCGCTCCTGAAAACCGATTGACAATAGAAAAAGTGCTTGGTAACATACTAAAAGCAAATGTTTACATAGAAGTTGAAATAGATAGGAATGTTGTCGCGCCAAAAGAAGAAAAAACTCCGGAAAAAGAAGGGCGACAAGATTCTTTGATAGATGACGCGCTGGAAATTATGGGAGGAAAAATTGTTGAACAA
>NZ_PFKO01000003.1:0-1929 GCF_002784285.1 Candidatus Infernicultor aquiphilus | reverse complement strand
GCGGTTAGATCCGCTTTTGCCATCTGAAGGAAAATTCCTGCGAAAGTGGAGACTTCAGTTTAATGTATCTCCCCAAGAACTTCTATCGGTAGTAAGGACGTAGCCAATGATACCCCAGCGAAATCTTAGGAAAATAGGGACAGACACCTATTTATTTGAATATATGGGACAAACAAAACCTGATTTAAAAAAATACCAAATAAAGAAGTATCCAACCATAGGCGTATGCGGTCTTGATTGTGGTTTATGCCCAAATCAAACCGGATGATATTAAAATCAAAGCCAAAATTCTTAAGAGTATCCTCGTCGAACGTCGTATATGCGCGGAAGGTGAGACGCTATTCTGCAATTGGAGATTTAATGAAAAATATTGAGTACCTAGTTTATGACTATGGTGGAGTAATAAGTAAAAAGCAAAATAAGGAACTAGTCAATAAAATGTGTAAAATATTAAATATTACAGCACAACAATTTTTTTCATTTTATACCAAAGAAAGAAAAGATTATGATTCAGCTCTAATTGATGCAAAAACATATTGGACCAAAACTATTAAATTAATGGATGGACAAATCGAATTAAAGGATATGGATAAATTGATTGAATTTGATACAAAGAGCTGGTTAGATATTAATAAAGAAACGATAGAATATATTAAATCCATTAAAGACAAAATAAAATTGGCTTTATTATCAAATATGACATTTGACACTCTTGAAGAAATAAAGAACTTATATTGGATTCACTACTTTGATACAAAAATATTTTCTTGTGAAGAAAAAGTCTGCAAACCAGATTATAAAATATATAATATTTGCATAAAAAAAGTGAAGGTAGAACCTCAACACATTTTATTCATTGATGACTCTAAAGTAAATCTTAATGCTGCTCAAAAAATGGGAATAAATATTTTAAAATTCACAGATTGTGAGAACATGAAGAACATAATAGAGAATGAATACGTTTTTAAATAAATGATTGCAGAACGGCGTCTAACAAGTTGTTTAAGCTGCGGGCTTCGCCCTTGGCCTGCGGAAAACCTAAAGAAGCAGAGGAGTTTTTTAAATAGGATGTGCCCCTATTTTTTCTTCAACGTGGAAAAGTGGGGGAAGCAATTGTTAGTGTAAACTTTAGTGGGGTAGTTAGAAGAAAAAATATTTATATTTAATAATCCTTCTTTTGTTAGTAATAAGACAAGTAGCCAGAGAAGGGTTGTAAAAATATAATAAAAAGGTGTAGACTTACCTATAGAAAACAAAACCCTTTTTAACAAAGGAGGTAAGCTACACCCATGGATACTATAGCAATAACTTTCCCGAAGGTCAAGGTAAATATAGAGATAAAAGATTTAACCTTTGATAGCATAGAAGATATGATCTTTGAAATATCCCAGCATCTAGCCGGTAAGGTATTTGAAAAGGCCCTTACCGATCTAGATGATTACCTGCGTAATAAGAGAGAAAGAGGGAAACTTAAAAACACTGGCAAAAGGGGAAAATACTTTCTTACCCGTTTTGGTGATATCCTCTATTTCCGTACCCGTTACCAAGACAAGAAGACTGGTAAAAGTTGTTACCTTTTAGATGAGGCCTTAAGTATAGTTAAAAACCAACGCCTCAGTCTATCTCGAGCCAGGATAGAAAATTTTCTTTCCAGTCTTTCCTCTTACCGAGAGGTAGTAATCCAGGCCAGACTCTTACTGGGTAACTTCCGCTCTCCTGAGGCTATAAGACAATCAGTAATAAAAGAAGGTAGCCTGATCATCGAAAACCAGAAGAAGAAACTAAGACAGATAGAGAATCTAGATTACCCCGATAAAGAGGCCCCTGATACTGCCTACCTAGAAGCAGATGCTACCTATATTAGCTTACAGCATAGAGGTAAGCAGAAAAAAGAAAAGCTGGAAGTAAAAGTGGGTGTAGGCTATAGCG
>NZ_PFKO01000275.1:1088-1431 GCF_002784285.1 Candidatus Infernicultor aquiphilus | reverse complement strand
CATTAAGACAATAAGGGTAATAAATTTTTGGTCAGGGAATATTTCATTATCTTTTTTGAAAAAACCTTGAAGATATTATTAAAATCTGGTATAATATAGTAAGCAATGAAACTAACCGATAAGAAAATTAAATAAATATTTAAAGTAACTTTTTTATAGGAGAAGGTAAAATGGCAACAGCGATTTCAAAAACACCCACGTTAAAAGGAAAAGAAGCGGAAAACTTTCAAAAACTCGCCAATGCAAACAAGAATAAATGTGCTTCTAAAAAAGAAGTAGAATGTGCAATCAAAACCTTTATTTCTGTTTTAAGAAAACAAGAAATCATTTCTAAATGACTACA
>NZ_PFKO01000275.1:0-989 GCF_002784285.1 Candidatus Infernicultor aquiphilus | reverse complement strand
ATCCCTCAAGAGGATTTGCAGGAGAAAGACAGGGTGGAGTCTCTAATGCTTTATGGTGTCAGAAAAAATGGAAACATTCTTAGTTACTCTGAAAAAAAAGAACCAGAAATCGAAATAACATACAAAACTATTTCATCGAGGAAAGGCCCAACAATAATTCCAGAAAGACATGTTAAGTTTAGCAATGAAATTGTAACATATTTTCTCTTGGACCCATTTGGTAAACCCGAGAAAGTCAGGATGAACCCATTTGAGGTTACAAAAATATATGATATTAATCCCTCTTTTTATAATACTCTAGTTGTACGAAACCAAAATGAGAATAAGAACGTTGATTTTTCAGTCTTTTATGTGGATGTCCCTGATAAGTTTGTTTCCCAGAACTATTTTGATATAGAGAGAACTTCCCTTGGAAAGTTCTCAAGTTATATTCACAGCACTGGTAAAAGCTTAATTGTTGAAAATTTAATTGAGGAAACCCTTCCTCTCGGAGAATTTGGAGACATAATAGGTGTAAAAGTAGATGGAAATACCTTTGATATTCTGGAAAAGACAAGGCTTCAATTCACAAATAAGACGATTTTTGCAACATACAATGGCGATTTTTCTAATAGCCAGAATATTCAAAATTTTTTGAATCAATGCATTCTTTATGGCATATATCCCGAATTTCTTCGAGACGCATCTACGGGCGAGTTTCTTTATTATGAAAACTATTTTGCTCAAAACGGCAAAATTATAAAAGACGCAATTGATAAGATAAGCCTTTTAAACAAGGCAACTTTCACAAAAGAAAGCCTCGTCAATGATGCACGGATCGTTCAATTTGGTAAATATCCATTCGTGTTCTTTGTTATTTCTTACAATGGAGAGCTTAAGCTCAATTTAGAAAAGAGCCTTTTTAATAACAATAGTGATTTTACGATGCTAGATTACAATAACAATTCTGTTAATTTTACGATAAAGGATAATTCAATTAGTATGGATAT
>NZ_PFKO01000288.1:0-1272 GCF_002784285.1 Candidatus Infernicultor aquiphilus | reverse complement strand
TTTCCAGATCTCCTTTAAAGCGTTAAGGACTTTCTTATCATAGATCTTTTCCTTCTTCCTTTTGATCTTCCTATTATCCGCTACATATTTTATTCTTTTACCGGCCATATTTAGGTATCCTAATACTTTTTCTTTTTTTAGGTTTAGAATTTGACAGGCATAACAGCGGTTATAGCTGGTAAGTTGGATGAATTCATTTAAGATATAAGTCTTTCCTTTTTTGGATGACCTTTGATATCGATCTTTTAATTCTCTGGTTACGGCCTTTTTCTGCCCCATAGTTAACATTCCTTTCTCCCTCCTCATATATTTGAAAAAGATAATTTCTTCTCTTTAAATATAGAGGAGATTAGGTTATAATTAAAATAATTTCATATAGATTTTTATATGAGGCATCGATACTTTTTCATTTAGATTTTTGATGAGGCAATTCATAACCTTGACCTCAGGGAAAGTTATTGTTATAGTATCAGTATCCATGGGTGTAGCTTACCTCCTTTGTTAAAAAGGGTTTTGTTTTCTATAGGTAAGTCTACACCTTTTTTTATATTTTTACAACCCTTCTCTGGCTACTTGTCTTATTACTAACAAAAGAAGGATTATTAAATATAAATATTTTTTCTTCTAACTACCCTACTAAAGTTTACACTAACTTGTGCGTTGTTAGTTAAATTTCAAAAGTGCACTTTTGATTCTTAAATAGTGCACTTTTGAAATTTAACTAACAATTTTTTTCAACAAAATCGATGTTCTATTCGACTGATTATTTCATCTCACCGTCCCATAACAAAGTTTAATGATTTTTGGGTGATTTTCTCAGGAGTAAAACTAAAATAATCGGCTAATTGCTGAACTGGTACACTTTTGCCAAAAGATATCAAAAATACTGTATTTGTGATAACATTATTGAGTCCACTCTAAAAAGTCAATTATAGGCTGAATTATTTTTAATTTTAAGACGGAAAAGTTGTATAATAAAGAAAGCCAATACACCTGTCTGCGCCTGCCTGTGCGTGTTCGCACGCAGACAGGTGCGCACACGCACAGGCAGAAAGGAGAAAGAGGAAAAATGTTTCGCCAAAATATCACTCATCTACAGACATCTTTTTTTGACATAGAGAGCCAGCTGTCGGAATCAAAGAGAAAGAAGATAAGGGAATCGGAGGAATACAGTTTTTACCAAATGATTTTCCAAAAGATAAAAGAGGAAGACTTTGCCGTATTGTATTCCAAAAACGGAAGCCGGCCAAACTCAGCAGTAAACGTAATGGT
>NZ_PFKO01000042.1:0-1383 GCF_002784285.1 Candidatus Infernicultor aquiphilus | reverse complement strand
GAAGATTAATTTTGGTAAAAAATAAATAGAGGTAAAATTAATGTCTGAAAACATTAATCCGCTTACCATCGAAGAAGTAGCGGAAGAATGTAGAAATTGTAAAAAGTGTCCCTTATATCTGGCTCGCACTACAGTTGTTCCGGGAGAAGGAAATTCCAAAGCTAAAGTACTATTTATTGGAGAAGCTCCGGGAGAAGATGAAGACCTGCAAGGTAAACCTTTTGTGGGTAAAGCCGGCCAACTTTTAACTAAAATTCTACAATCGATTGACATAAAAAGAGAAGATATCTTTATCACTAATATGGTGAAATGTAGACCCCCGGCTAATCGCACTCCTTCTAAAAGCGAGATAGACACCTGTTACCCTTATTTAGAAACCCAAATTGCCCTGATCAATCCTAAAATCATTGTTACACTCGGCAATGTCCCTACTCAATACCTTTTAGAAACTACTCAAGGGATCACCACCTTACGAGGGCAATGGCAGGATTGGATAGGTAAGATCAAAATATTTCCAATGTTTCACCCTAGCTATCTACTCAGAAACGAAGGAACCTTCCCGGGCAGTCCTAAAGAATTAACCTGGAAGGATGTAAAAACTCTTAAAAAGGCAATGGCTGGACTTTAAGATTGGTGATACTGAGAATTGAAATCAAAAGAAAGGAGTAAATTTTCTTCCTCCCTCTTGGGGGAGTTATTAAAATAAAAATTAAATGACCATTAAAGAACTTTTAGATATTTTAGATAAGCTTGCTCCTTTTTCTTTACAAGAAAGTTATGATAACAGTGGTATTCAATTTGCTGACTTGGAAGCTCCTATAATAAAAATATTATTGGCTTTAGACCTAACTTTAGAAATATTAGAAGAAGCTATAGAAAATAAAGTAAATGTAATTCTTACCCATCATCCCCTTCTTTTTGCTCCGCTAAAACAAATTACCAAACAAAATAATCCCCTTCTTTTTCAAACCATTACTAATCAAATAAATCTTTTAGTGCTGCATACCAATTATGACTTAGCCGAAAATGGGCTGAATGATTATGTTGCTAATCTATTGGGGATAACTAAAATTGCTCCTCTAAAGAGCAGTTTAGAAAAAATTTATAAATTTGCAGTTTATGTACCCATTCAAGAATCAGATAGGATAAGTCAGGCCATCTTTGACGCCGGAGCAGGGAAGATTGGCAAATATACTGAGACCTCTTTTAAGATTAAAGGGGAAGGGACTTTTAAACCGCTGGAAGGAGCTAAACCCTTTGTAGGGAAGATAGGCGAAAGAAAAGTGGTTGAAGAGATAAAAATTGAAACCGTCGTCCCGGAGAGAAATTTAGAAAGCGTAATAGAGGCTATGAAAAAGGCACATCCCTACGAAGAACCCGCTT
>NZ_PFKO01000306.1:0-1410 GCF_002784285.1 Candidatus Infernicultor aquiphilus | reverse complement strand
CAACAGTAGGCCAAGAATCTACTTTTGCTAAATCAATATCATTAAGATAACTATCAATTACATTATCCTCATATCCATTATCATTCATTATTTCTTTAACATAATAAAGCAAAGAAAGAAAAACTTTATTATATATTCTCATCCTGTTCTTAAAGCCTCTTTAAATTCTTTTGTAAAATCTTTTAAAAATCTTTTATTGTTTTTGTACATTTTCCATGCTTCTCGCCCCGCTTGAATAAATCTTCTACCTCCCCAAGCAGGATGATGGACATTAATCCAAACAACATTTTGTACTCTATTTTTTCCCATTTTATTGAGAGCGTCTATCTTATTTATACTCTCTAAAGTAAAACTTTGATTTTTTCTACTTCCAATATAAATTTTTACAAATGGTTGTTTGTCGCTAAAACTTCTATGTCCAAATTCTTGAGCTTCAAAATAATTAAACCCCGGATGCAAAACTCCCCCTTGAGAACTTCCCAAATTAGCTGCCCAATCAAAATTAATCAGATCAATAATTGCCCCCCTAAAAGTAGGTCTTACTACAGGGCCTACAGCTAAAATTTTTCTTAAAGTCCCAGTTTGTCTTTCTTGATGTTCTCTTCCTTTAGTTGCATCGTAAATCATTAACATTTTTTGTTTGGCAATCTCTCCAAACCGTTCACCCATTCTTACAGCCGCTTCAGAATTAGTTAAAATTCTTTTTAACCCTTTTTGTGCTTTAGCTAGATTAGTTATACTAAGGCTAACACTAGCATTAGCAAATCCTCTCCCTGAAGTTCTTATGAACATTCTTGTACCTTCGTTAAAACTCTACATATTAAATGATAATATTCATTAAAATTCGACAAAATTGCTTTTCTTAAGGCTTTTTTATCTTGATCACTCATTTGAATAACATCTAAAATATCTAAAATATTTTTAATTCCAACATTTAAATTAGAATGAAGATATTCTGTCACAGGGACAGTAAAATCAATTTCTTCGATATATTTTTTTCTCTCTTCATTAGTCATTTCTTAATCTCTTCTAAATTAATGATACATAGAGATATTTTTTTCAATCCTGTTTTATAAATCTTTTTAACAGAATAATGTTTAGTATTGTACCAAATATCATCAGTTTTATCAAAATAAGTCTGTCCAGTAACAGAATGAATATTACATAAAACATCTTTTAACCAACAAGTCAATCTTACATCCGCATCAGGATAAAAATCAATCTTTCGAGTTACCCAATCATAATAACCTTTATCTCCTAGAAAAGTCTTTGCAATCACTTTAACTGGCCAAGAAGTCGTAACATTGAAAAAAAATGTCCCATTACAAGTCGAACAATGAGAATTGGTTGCATCTTTAGTTATCGGATTATAAGCGCAAGATGAACAATTTTGTAAAATATTATAATAAA
>NZ_PFKO01000218.1:223-1277 GCF_002784285.1 Candidatus Infernicultor aquiphilus | reverse complement strand
GGGTATCAATATGAACACCAAAAAATTACCGTTCCTGCAGTCCCAAATATTGGAACATATATACCTCAAGATATCTGATAAGGCAGAACCCAATATTAATGAACTATCGGAATTAACTGGTTATCCCAAAGATAGTAAAATTCTACTAAACGCAATCCATTTACTAATCGAAAAGGGCTTCATTGAAGATGGGAGCAATTTTAATTTTAAGGTTCCGCAGAGTAGAAAATCTTTTTTCGAAGAAACGATACAAAGGATTAAAAATCAAGATATTAAATATAATGAGGAATTGATTGAGCAGATTGATAAAAAGACTTCTTGGCAATTACCACTTTTTCAGGAGTATCATTCTATAAGCGATTTAAACCGATACGGTGTTGTTCATCACTGGTATGATTATCTTGAGGATTTTCCATATACTCTATTAGAGGAAAGTATTAAGAAATATGGTTTAAAAAAAGGAGAATTAGTTTTAGACCCTTTTTGTGGAAGTGGAACCACTTTGGTTTCGAGTAATTTATTTCAGCTAAATGCAATTGGCATAGATACTAATCCTTTAATGTGTCTTGTTTCTGATGTCAAAACAACTTGGGATATAGATATTAAGACACTAAAAGACACTTATAAAGAAAAAAATAAGAAATTTATTAAGTTATCACAGAATCTTGAAAAATATAATTTTAAGAATGAGTTCTTAAATAAGATGCCAAAAAGGGAATTGAATCAATGGATGAGTCTGAGAATGCAAAAGGAAGTTTCTTTAATGAAGGATTTGATAAATGAAATTGAGGATGAAAAAATACATAAATTATTTATGGCGATGTTAGGAAAATCGGCTTTCGATGCATCTTATGTTGCTCTGTGCCCTGGAACAACATTTTACCCCCATAGACAAAAAGAACCATTTTTTGATGTCTTCTGTAAAAAGATAATTCAGGTTTATAATGATTTGAAACTTGTCCAAAAGTTTAATGCATATGGTAAAACCAAAGTATTTAATAAATCCGCAACAGAATCGAGCTCTTTTATCGAACCAAATTCTATTGATTTTATC
>NZ_PFKO01000218.1:0-216 GCF_002784285.1 Candidatus Infernicultor aquiphilus | reverse complement strand
CTCCACCTTATCCGAATGATCTTGAATATACAAGACAGACTCGATTGGAGTTGTATCTCTTAGATTTTGTAAAGAATATGGATGATGTCCAAAAGCTAAAAAAGACAATGATAAAAGGAAGTACAAAGTTAATTTATAAGGAAGATAACTGGAATGAATACGTAAAGAAATTCAAAGCAGTTCAGGAAGTAGCGGAACAAATAGGAAAAGCGTTAT
>NZ_PFKO01000311.1:1939-6966 GCF_002784285.1 Candidatus Infernicultor aquiphilus | reverse complement strand
ATCATTACTAGGCATTATTCACAACCAAATCGGACTGATTGAACTAAATTCTGATTTAGACATTGAGACAGTTACTGAGATATTTATCCGCATTAATTCACAAGGTGTTGTTCTTAGCCAAGCTGATTTTGCTATGTCAAAAATTGCTGCTAATGACATTTATGGGGGAAACGAATTACGAAAATGTATCGATTATTTTTGCCATTTAGCAGTTGCTCCTGAATTCTATCCACAGCTTGCAGATACAGATCAAGAATTTTCCAAAACAGAATATTTTCAGAAAATGTCCTGGTTAAAAAATGAAAAGGATGATTTGTATGATCCATCTTATACAGATATGTTGCGAGTTTCATTTACCTCGCAGTTTAAAAGAGGGCGCTTGGCAGATTTGGTAGCTTTGTTGTCAGGAAGGAATTTTGAAACCCGGGATTATGAAGAATCAATAGCGGAGGAATCCTTTAAAAAGCTAAAAGAAGGTATATTTAATTTTATGAATGAGACAAATTTCAAGCAGTTTGTTATGATTCTACGATCCGCTGGATTTATAGACCCGTCAATGATTCGTTCACAAAATACCATAAATTTTGCCTATATTGTTTATCTTGTGCTGAAGTATCAAAAAATAAATCCCGCTAAAATAGAATCATATATACGCAAATGGTTTGTAATGTCTATGCTTACCAGGCGTTATTCAAGCTCCCCGGAATCATCTTTTGATTATGATGTAAAACGAATTAACGAAATAGGTATTGCTAAATATATAGAAGATGTAGAGGCTGCTGAATTATCAGATGCATTCTGGGAAGCAGGTTTACCACAACAGATGAATACATCAGTCGCCAGTAGTCCATATTTTAATGTCTATCTCGCTTCCCAAGTTTATGCAAAAGACAAAGGGTTTTTATCTCGAGATATAAATGTGTATGATCTTATTGCCTTCAAAGGAGATGTTCACCATCTGTTCCCGAAGAATTATCTCAAGAAGCATGGCTTGACGCAGAATAAATATAACCAGATTGCAAATTATGTAATGATGCAGAGTGAAATTAACATAGCAATTGGCGATAAATCTCCCGCAGATTATTTCTCTAAATTGTTGGAGTATTGTAGCAATGGAAATGAAAGAACTGCTTATGGAGCGATTACAGATTTAGATGAAATTAAAGATAATTTTACTATACACTGTATCCCCGAAGGAATGGAAAATAAAAATATCGATCATTATGAAGAGTTTCTACAAGAACGTAGAAAACTAATGTCGAAGAAAATAAAGAATTACTATTGGAAACTTTAGAATTGAAGATAATTCGTCAATGATAAGGATTTAACCACAAGAATCGAGGTTTTAAGATGATTTTTTTTCTATTCTCAAAAATATCATTTAAAATCCCTGAACCTATTGCTTTAATCGAATGTTACTGCTACCAAAATGATTTTTATGCTAAATACGACCTACTTCTAGAGCATAGAGATAGGAAAATTGAGGATGTAAATAAAATTGGCGCACGTATTAAGAAAGAAGTACTTTCAGAATGTAAAAAAATAACTGAAAGTACAAAGAGCTTAAGTATATTTAAATATAATCTTGAGCAGTTTTTAGATCTGGAAGAGAAAGACAGAGATGAGCAGATTAAAGAACTAAATGAATCTGTTATTCAGGAATTGTTAAAGATCAATGGAATTGGTTTGTCTAAAGCTACAAAGATTTTACATACTCTTTATCCAAAAATCATTCCCATGATTGATAACGCCCTTCAAAAGAAATACCGTCAATTAATTAATGATGTATGGACGGAAAATAGATCCGATAAAATCTTTATTGGTTTTTATAAAAATCTACAAATAGAATCTAATCGGAAAAATTTAAATTATATCTTTGATAAATTATTGGAAAATAATATTCACCATTTAAGCAAGATAAGAATATTTGATATTCTTTGGTGGTCATACCTTAAAGCTGAAAGATTGAAGGAAGAACAGAGGATTAATTGGACTTCAATAGAATCTTAGATAAATCCTATATTTATCGATTTATATTTTGTAAACAATTTTTAAATCAATTGTAATTTTATTTTTAAACAAAGAGAGGTGGATTAGTAATGAATTGTATAATAAATAAAGATGATATTGATAACGCTATTACAAAGACCTGTATTGAGATTATTCAAGAACCGTTACTTTATTTTTCAGAAGCAGATAATCAACAATTATTAGCTGAAGGACTTAAAAAGATTGAAGCACTTAAAAAACTTTATCCTACCCTTGTTCATAAGGGAAAAAATTCCAAATCCTTCTATAAAACATCACTTTTGCATCGTGAATATGGTGGAGGGGCTGGCACAAGGATTGATATTGTTATTTTCTCGGAGAATGATGTAAAACAAATTGATGATTTAAATTTAAAAATAGGCAAGAAATATATAACACCTGAATTCGCATTTGAGCTTGGTACTGAAAAAACAATTAATATTGAAAAGCATCTAATAAATGATATTAAAAAATTAAATAAAGTGAGAAATACAGGGTATATAATCCACATTTATAAAGATAGAACTAAATCACCGACAGGTACAAAAAAGAGAGATAATACTGTAGAAAAAATTAAAAATGCTTTTAAAATTGTTTTTGAAAATAATAAATGCACAAATGGCAAAATTAAGAAATTAGCCATTCTTTTAAGTCCATTTAAAGATCAGACGTTAACAAAGGGAAAATGTAAAATATTTAATGGTAATATATGGGAAAATGTTAACGTAGCCGACAAAAGTGCTTTGAGAAAAAAAATTATTGACCAATTAAATTGAATTACAAAAAATGCTTATTACTAGGGGAAACAATCAAACCAACAGGAAAGTGAATTAAATAATGCATAAAACTATTCATCTAGCTATTTTTAATTACGGTAATTAACAGGTGATTTTAATATTTTTATGAGGGAGTGATAAGAAATGAATTATCTGACTAAATCTTTATATATGAGTGGACAACAATGCCCAAGGATTTTATGGTTTTCTTCTAGAAATCAATTGCCAGAACTTTCTTTGTATGATCAACATAAATTTGCCCAGGGAAGAGAACTTGAGAAATATGTAAAAAAACTTTTCCCGGACGGTACAGATTTAGGGAATCTTGAGCATGGTGAAAATATTAAAGAGACTCAAAATTTAATTAGTAAAAGTAAGACAATTTTTGAAGCGAGTATGGTTTATAAAAATCTTTTCTTTAAAGGTGATATCCTTGAATGCTCAAGTGATGGTTGGAATCTTTATGAAATAAAAGCTTCAACGGAAGTGAAGAAAGAGCATATTCCTGATTTAGCATTTCAAAAATTTGTTTGTGAAAAAAGTGGAATCAATATAAAAAAATGTTTTATTAAATATATTAACAAAGAGTATATTAAGCGAAATTCTATCGATCCCATAGATTTAGTATTAAAGGAAGATGTAACTGAGAAAGTCAATCAAGTTAAGAATGTTGAGGAAAATTCAGAGGAATATATTAGAATAATCGAACAAGGTAATCCTCCTGAAATATTAATATCAAAAAATTGCAATAATCCATACGTATGTCCCTTGAAAAAAGCATGCTGGGGTAATCTGCCGGAATATCATGTTTTACAGTTGACTGACTGGCGAAAATATTGGGAGTTATTTGAAGATGGAATATTAGATATAAAAGATATTCCTAAGAATGTAAAGTTATCTCTAAAAGACCAACTGATAAAAAAAGCAGTTGATGAAAATAAAATTTTAATTACAAAGGATAAGATAAGTGATTTTTTAAAAGATTTACAATATCCGCTTTACTATTTTGATTTTGAAACCTTTGATACAGCTATTCCTATATTTAATCAGTCTAAACCATACCAAAAAATCCCCTTCCAATATTCGCTTCATATCCAAGATGAAAATAATAAAGTAAATCATCTTGATTTTCTTGCACAGGGGGAGAAAGACCCTAGGCCCTCTTTATTAAGGAAATTGAAGAATGAAATTGGCAAAACTGGTGATATTATTGTCTATCATAAGTCCTTTGAAATAGGTATTCTTAAAGATTTAGCAAGAGATTTTCCTGAAAATAAAGATTGGATTGAAAATATGATAGATAGAATTATTGATCTAGAAGAACCATTTAAGAAATTGTATTATTATCATCCAAAACAAAAAGGAAAGACTTCTTTGAAAGTAGTTCTTCCCGCAATTACAGGAAAAGATTATTCAGAGGATAATAGGGACAGATACCTATTTTATTTCAAGAAATTAGGGTGAAAAATAAGTGAAAAACAAAAAGACTTTGATTGGCTTAAATTTATCTGTCTTTATAATGATGCTTGGCGTAGGAATGATTATGGCTTTGCTTCCACAAAGAATAATCGTTCTAACAGGTTCAGGAGCAACTGTAGGCTATTTAGCTTCTGCCTTTGCGATCTCATATATCATTTTACAAGTACCAATAGGTAACCTATCTGATAGATATGGTTTTAAATCCTTCTTGTTTTTGGGGTATTTAATATGTTTTATAACAGGAGTTATATATTACTTTTCCAACCATGCCAATCTATATTTTTTAGGTAGAGTATTTCAAGGCATGGGCGAAGCTCCTATATGGGCGTTAGCGCCTGCATTATTGTCGATTAAGTATCCCGGTTCGAAAGGGAAGGTAATAGGAATTTATAATGCATCTATCCATATTGGGCTTACCATCGGACCCTTATTAGGGATCCTTCTTTCCAATTATTTGATAGGAAATAAACCATTCCTATTTTATGTGGGTGTTTGTCTGATAGGTGCCCTAATTCTATTGTTTAGCGTCGAAAAGGTTAATAATAATGAATTTCAAGAAAAACAAACCATTAATTTTAGAAACATTATTGAATTGGTAACAACCAGCAATTCTCTTGCAGCTCTAGTAGGAATTACTCTTTATGGTGCAGGATATGGGATTTTTTTAACCACGATTCCTTCGTTTTTAATCATTAATAAAAATTATAATCAAACCTTTGTTGGTATATTTTTTTCCTTATTTTA
>NZ_PFKO01000311.1:0-1902 GCF_002784285.1 Candidatus Infernicultor aquiphilus | reverse complement strand
TTATCCGACAAAATGGGGCGAAAAATTTTTATGATTGCCGGACTCTTGACAGCATGATTTGGCATAGCAATCTTTTCGGAATTAAATCAACCATTAATCAGTGTTGCATTAACCATTGCAAGTCTGGGTCTGGGAGTTTTTTATCTATCTTCAATGGCTTTTTTAAATGAAGTGGTTCCCAATTCACTTAAAGGAACAATTTCTGGAGCTTACTATCTTTTTTGGGGAATAGGATTTTTCTTTGGACCAATTATAATTGGTCAAATTACTAAATCAGGTTTATCTCTGGGATATCAACTTTTTTCTGCTTTTCTTTTGATAGAAGCACTAATTTTGGTATTTTGCAGTAAAGAAAAAGCGAATAACAAGGGTCAATAATTCGGTAACTTTAGAGGAAAAAATTAAACTATAATAAAAATAGGATGTGTCTATTAAATTATAAAATTATAGAGAGGTATTAAGATAATTTCTAAGGGTTATAGTAGGAGGAAATTATGACTATCTATTCTCATTCTCGCCTGGAAGCCTTTAAGGGCTGTCCTTTAAAATACAAGTTTAACTATATCGATAAGATTAAAAGAGAAGAAGAGGGCATCGAGGCTTTTTTAGGTTCTCGCTTTCATGACGTAATGGAAAAAATTTATAAAGACCTCCCCTTTAGGAAATATAATTTGGGTGAACTGCTGGATTTTTATGAGGATAATTGGGATAAGAATTATCACGATAAGGTCGTTATTGCCGCCAATGAAAGAAAAGCTAAGGATTATAAAGAAATAGGGAAGAAGTTTATAGAAGATTATTATAAGCGGTATTCTCCTTTTAACCAGGGGAAAGTTTTAGGTATCGAACGTCTGGTCACTATAAATTTAGATGATCATGGAGAATATAAATTAAGGGGATATATAGACCGCTTAGACCAGGTAAAAGACAGAACTTATGAAATACATGATTATAAGACCTCCAAATCTCTTCCGGAGCAGAGCAAAATGGATGAAGACCGCCAGCTGGCTCTCTATCAGATAGGAATTCAAAATATGTGGAACGATGTTTATCATATAGAGCTGGTCTGGCATTATGTAGCCTTTGATAAAGAGATCAGGTCATCAAGGACGGAAGAAGAATTAGATGAATTAAAAAAAAATACCATTGATTTGATAAAGAAGATCGAAGCTACCCGGGAGTTTTTACCTCATGAGAGCATTTTATGCGGATGGTGTTATTATAAGGATATCTGTCCTTTGTATAAACATGAATATATGGTTGGGAATCTGCCGGCAAATAAATATCTAAAAGATAGTGGAGTTAAATTGGTTAATGAATTTGCCAAATTGGATGATCAAAAGAAGAGCTATGAAGTAAAGATTAAAGAGATCGATGAAGAGCTGGAAGAGATAAAAGAAGCGGTGATTCAATATGCCGGAAATATAGGGGTAGAAGTGGTGATAGGGAGTGATCATAAGTTAAAGATTAGTTCAAGTGAAAAAATCAATGTGCCGGGTAAAGGGACCAAGGAGAGAGAATCTTTAATAGAGTTCTTAAGCCAATTAAATAGATTGGAAGAAGTATCAGCCTTTGATGTCGCTGAATTGAAAAAGGTAATCAAAGAGGAAAAATGGGATTCGACTATTTTAGATGAGATAAAAAAGTTTGTAGAGATTGACACAGTAAAATCAGTCCGCTTATCAAAAAGCAAGAGAGAAGACTAAGGTGAAAGGGACAGATGTCCCTATTTTAAATAAGCGGAGGATTAAACTTTTGATCGGTAAATATCAAGGTTGTCTGCTGGGGCTTGCCATCGGTGATGCCTTAGGTGCCCCGTGGGAACCTTACTTGGGGTTGAATTAATCCCCAGACCATGGATACAGAAGGTGGAAGAGTCGGATAGAATTAAAAAGGTAGCCA
>NZ_PFKO01000321.1:0-1239 GCF_002784285.1 Candidatus Infernicultor aquiphilus | reverse complement strand
ATTATGGGGTAAAATCTTTTTTTGTGTTCCTTCCAACGCTTGTGCGGCCTGGCTTTCCGAACATCGCAAAAAGCTCAACTATAAGATATTATTAGTTACCCATTTATCTTATATTAGCTGATTTCTAATACCCTCTCCTGACTTTTTTTATTAAGTAATTAACCTAAATAATTTAAAAGGAATTCCTCTTTAAATTCCTCTAATCTGTCCTCTAATAAAGCCAACCTTATGCTCTTCATCAAAGAAGACATAAAATAAAGATTATGAATGGTTCCTAAAATTGAAGCAAGTATCTCTTTAGACATATATAAATGACGGAGGTAAGCCCTGGTAAAATTTTGGCAAGTATAGCAATTACATTTATTATCTAAAGGTGTAAAATCATTCCTGTATTTAGCGTTAGTTATGGATATCTTGCCAGAAGAAGTAAATAACGAACCATTTCTTCCATTTCTAGTAGGTAGTACGCAATCGAACATATCAATTCCTCTTATTACTCCTTCTAATATACTTTGAGGTGCTCCCACTCCCATCAAATATCGAGGTTTATTTTGAGGTAAACAGGGAACAGTATAATCTAAAACTTCGTACATTAATGGTTTTGGTTCACCTACGCTTAATCCACCAATAGCATATCCAGGAAAGTTTAATTCTACTAATTTATTAGCATTCTCCATTCTTAAATCTTTAAAAGTTCCTCCTTGAACAATTCCAAATAAAGCCTGATTAGCATTATGATGTATTTCTTTACACTTCTTAGCCCACTTAATATTCCTTTGAGCAGCAATTTCTACCTGATATTTTCCAGAAGGATAAGGTATACATTCATCGAAAGCCATCGCTATATCAGAACCTAAAGCCATTTGAATTTCCATAGCTTTTTCAGGACTTATAAAATGCTTAGAACCATCAATATGCGAATTAAAAAATACTCCTTCATCATTTATCTTATTTAATTTCCCTAAACTAAAAATTTGAAAACCTCCACTATCAGTTAATATGGCTCCTTTCCAACCCATAAATTTATGCAACCCACCCGCTTCCGCAATTAAATTATGTCCTGGTCTTAAATAAAGGTGATAAGAATTGCTTAAAATAATTTGAATACCTAATCTTTCTAATTCTCGAGGAGTCATAGATTTAACTGTGGCTTGAGTTCCTACTGGCATAAATACTGGAGTATCAACCACTCCGTGAGGAGTATATAATTTTCCTAACCTTGCTTTAGTCTTTTTACAT
>NZ_PFKO01000144.1:0-1451 GCF_002784285.1 Candidatus Infernicultor aquiphilus | reverse complement strand
CTAATGGCTACACTTTGAATAGTGCCATTGGAAAGGGGCACCCGATGGATATTATTACGAATTACTTGATGGGTCTTTTGATTGGTTCGAGTCAAAAATACCGAAAAATTTTTATATATTTTGCCCTCATTTTCAAAGGAAAAGGCTAAAGGGATATCGGCACTCTTTTGTTCTTTCATACTGGAAAAATTTACTGTTCTTCTGTCTATCCGAGGCGGAGTGCAGGTATTTAATCTCCCTATTTTAAAACCCAGTTCTTTGAGGTTCTCGGCAAGGTTAATCGAGGCAAGTTCACCTCCTCTTCCTGCTCCGTAGGTGGTTTTTCCGATATAGATTTTACCATTTAAAAAGGTACCAGTGGCTAAAATTACGGCAGGCGAAGAAAATTTTAAACCACTTTTGACTATTACTCCTTCTATTTGCTGATTATTTATTATTAATTCGGTTACCATCTCCTGTTTTAAATCTAAGTTTTCCTGGGTTTGCAGGGTATATATCATTTCTTGAGTATATAATTTTTTATCTATTTGTGCCCGTAAGGCCCACATCGCCGGACCTTTACTGGTATTTAACATTCTTATATGGATAGTAGCTTTATCAGTATTTTTAGCCATTTCTCCACCCAAGGCGTCGATTTCTCGAGCTACATGCCCTTTTCCCGGACCCCCAATAGAAGGATTGCAAGGCATTAAAGCAATATTATCTAAATTAGAAGTAACCAGAAGCGTTTTAGCGCCTATCTTGGCAGCAGCCAAAGCCGCTTCACAGCCAGCATGTCCCGCTCCTACCACAATTACATCATATTGATATTTTTTCACTTTTTAGTTCCCCTTTATCCCTAGATTATAATTTTGTTTAGCATATTCTATTATATTCTAATATTTATCGCAAGTTAATAAATTTTATGTTTTTTAAGTCAATTTAATATAAAAATTAACTATTAATTTTCCTTGCCTGAAAAATATTATTATGTTATACTTTAAACGGAGAGATGACCGAGTGGTCGAAGGTGGTTGCCTGCTAAGCAATTGAGCGGGTGTAAGCCTGCTCCGAGGGTTCGAATCCCTCTCTCTCCGCCAGTTTTACGGAAGTAATTTATAAAAAACACTACCCCAAATTTAGATTAAGATTAACTATCCTGGATTAGCTTAGAGAGAAATATAAAACTAAAAAGGATAAAGGGGGAATATCCATTGCTAGATTTTAAAATATATGACCCTCATCTCTGCCTGAATAGGTTAAGCAATGAGGGTGTTGGGTTTAATAGCTTAACAATAAAATATCTAAAATTTGCTAGAGTTTTTTAGAAAGACATTAGCAAATTTTTTATTTTTTAATTAAGATTAAAATGATATATTTTAAAAAATCTATGAGGAGGTAAAATATGGAATTATCTGATAGAGGTGATTTAAAAGCTGATAATTTAATTGTTTGGGAGAAGACTATTCGGG
>NZ_PFKO01000112.1:0-1530 GCF_002784285.1 Candidatus Infernicultor aquiphilus | reverse complement strand
ACCATCTATAGAGGACGAATCAAATAACTCACTGGGCAGCCCAGAAATAAAATTATATAATAAATATATTATCAGAGGGAGACCATAACCAGTATGGGCTAACCAGATTCCCGGAAAAGTACCAGCCATCCCTAACTTATTAAAAATTCGAAGGACAGGGATCATAGTCATCTGTAGAGGAACTACTAATAAACCAACTAAAATTATAAATAACAATCTCCGTCCAGGAAACTCCATCCAGGCAAAGGCATAAGCAGCAAAAGAAGCAATTAAGATAGGAATAATTGTAGCGGGTATAGTAATTAATAATGAGTTTAAAAAGGCTTTACCTATACCAATTTTAACAATAACTTCTTGATAATTTTCTAAAGTATGCCAGGTAAAGTTAAATGGGTGCTCAAAGATAGTCCACCAACCCGATGCGGCAACATCAGCCGAAGGTCGAAAAGAAGTTACTAATAAACCAACGCTGGGTAGTATCCATATCAAAGCTATAATAATTATCACTAAATTAAGTGGTACCTTTGAAAATGTTGAAATTAACTTCTTCATCATCTTATAGCCTCCTGCTCCCTAAACCGTTGGATATTAATTATTATCATAGGAATTATGAGTACTAATAAGATAACTGCGATCGCACTTGCTCGACCATAATTCCTAAAAATAAACATTTCTTTATACATTCGGTTAGCAATAACCTCAGTATTAAAATTTCCATTAGTCATTACATAAACAATATCAAATACTTTAAGAACATTAATTATCATAGTAGTAGCTACCACAGCAAGAGTAGGTTTCATTAGAGGTAAAATAATTTTCCAGAATATTTTAAATTCGTTAGCACCATCCACTCGTGCTGCTTCTAAAAGTTCTCGAGGGATACTTTTATAACTTGCTGATAATATTACCATGCAAAACCCGGTCCATATCCATACTCCCACCATAATTAAACAAAGATTATTTAACCAGGGTTTTTGGATTAACCAGGGTAAAGGTTCTAAATTTAACGCTGCACGAATTGCATTAAGAATCCCGGTTTGAGCAGCCGAAGCAGGTCTATAGTCATAGACAAACTTCCAAATTACTCCCGCACCTACAAAGGAAATAGCCATAGGCATAAATATTAAAGATTTTATAATTGACTCATATTTAACTCGATCTACTAATACGGCTATAATTAATCCTAAAAATACCGTTAAGGGAACAAATACTATTACCCATAGGGCATTATTTCGAAAGGAAGTAAGCATAATTTCATTAGTAAAACAATAAAGATAATTCTTTATACCCACAAATTTTTCTGAATTATAGTTAAACAGGGAAATATAAGTAGTGTAAATTGAAGGATAAATTAAAAAAAAGGTTAATAAAAAGACTGCCGGTGTAATATATAACCAGGGGGTAATTTTTCTCGTACGCATTACAAAAGACTTTCCCTTCTGTTAATTGACTTATTATAATATATAACCAGGGGGTAATTTTTCTCGTACGCATTACAAAAGACTTTCCCTTCTGTTAATTGACTTATTA
>NZ_PFKO01000027.1:1290-7172 GCF_002784285.1 Candidatus Infernicultor aquiphilus | reverse complement strand
ACCCGGAATAAAGTAGTCTTCCCGGTGCCATTATTACCCACTAAGCCAATACGACTACCTTTAGGGATTCTCCAGCTTAAATTTTCAAAGAGAACTTTTTCCGGGAAAGTAATTCTGATATTTTCCAGGGAAATCATAGAATTTATCTCCTGCTTAGTTTAATTTGTTAATTGGTTAATCAATATTTCTTATATCCTATTTTTTAATTGGCAAATCGGTCAATCGGTTAATTGGTGAATCAATATACCTTGTATCCTATTTTTTTAATTGGTAAATTGGTAAATCGGTCAATTGGTAAATTAATTAATCTATTATACACGAAATTTTTAAGATTTGTGGTGGATTGATATATAATAAGAATAAATATTTATTTTTATTCAAAATCGTGTCAAAGGACCGTCCCCTGACAAAGAACCGTCCCCTGACACGCTGACACGGAAGGAAGAGATGTATTTAGTATGAAAGATGATCAGGTATTTGATATTGCGGTAATAGGTGGAGGGCCAGCTGGGATGATAGCCGCTGGTCGGGCAGCAGAATTGGGAGCAAAGGTGGTTTTAATGGAAAAGAATGAGGTTTTGGGTAAAAAATTGTTACTTACTGGAAAAGGACGCTGTAATTTTACCCATAATGAATTGGATATAAGGAAATTTACCGAAAAATATGGCCGGAATGGGCGTTTTCTTTATAGAGCCTTAGCGGTATTTGGAGTAAAAGAGGTGATTGATTTTTTCGAATCCCGAGGAGTGAAGGGAAAAGTAGAACAGGGAGATAGAATCTTCCCCGAGAATGGAAATGTCCAGGATATATTAAAGGTACTTTTAAAATATTTATCGGAAGGTAAAGTGACTATTTTATATAATGTGGAGGTAATTAATTTTAAGCAGGAAGATAGAAAAATATCTCAAGTCATACTTCGGGACCGACAGATAATTGCAGCTAAATTTATTATCTGTACTGGAGGTAAATCTTATCCTCAGACTGGTTCCACTGGTGATGGCTACCACTGGGCTCGGCAATGGGGGCATACTATAATTGAACCAGTCCCAGCCCTTAATCCAATTAAAATTGCTGAAAAATGGGTAAAAGAATTGCAGGGTCTATCTCTTAAAAATATTTCTCTTCAGTTATTTCAAAACGGTAAAAAACAGGATGAGCGTTTTGGAGAGATGCTTTTTACCCATTTTGGAGTTAGTGGTCCTATCGTTATGGATCTGAGCAAAAATATCGGGACTTTACTGAAACGGGGTGCGGTTAAATTGATCTTAGATTTAAAGCCAGCCCTGGATTTTAAAAAATTAGATCAGCGTATTCAGAGAGATTTGGACAAATTTAAGGGGAGGAGGTTTAAGAATTCACTGAAAGGATTATTGCCTTTATCGATGATTCCAGTAATGATTAGACTTTCTGGCATAGAACCGGAAAAACAGGTGGATTATATTTCCCGGGAGGAACGGAATAAATTAGTCCACCTCTTCAAAGAATTGGAATTATCGCCTACGGAATTGCTGGGATTTAAATGGTCAGTAGTGACCAGCGGAGGAATTGCCCTTAAAGAAGTAGATCCGGATACGATGTGCTCTAAAAAGATTGAAAATCTTTATTTTGCCGGGGAGATTTTAGACCTTGACGGCCCATCGGGAGGATATAATCTGCAGGAATGTTGGAGTACTGGATATCTGGCCGGAGAAAGTGCGGCAAAAAAGTCCTCATAATTTTATGCTATAATTAAATAAATTATTCTCAAAAATCAAAAAGGATAAGATAGAATTACAAAATTAATTTGATTGTATAGGAATTTCCTTTTTTTGTAAGCCCTGTTTAGCAGATACTCACTTATCAGGATCAAACAAAAGACAATAAAATGAGAAGGGCACAATTCATTGTGCCCCTACAATATGAATAAAGACGATAAATTTATATTTCCGTACTGATTAACGGTTAACTGGTCTACTAATTTAAAGAAGAAGTGGAAAGGTAAAAATAGATGAAATTTCTTCATTTTGCCGATGTTCATTTAGGGATAGAAAATTATGGACGGATAGATCCTTCTACTGGTTTACACACCCGATTACAGGATTTTATAAAGTGTTTTAGTTTTGCTATGGATATTGCCTTAGAAGAAAAAGTGGATTTAGTATTATTTGCCGGTGATGCCTATAAAACCAGTAATCCTAATCCTACCCACCAACGTGAATTTGCCCGGCAAATTTACCGGCTTAGCGAAGCTAAAATTCCGGTAATCATGATCAATGGGAATCACGATATTCCGGTTTCTTTTGGTAGAGCTACTTCTTTAGATATCTTCGCTACTTTAAATGTTTCTGGTATGAGAGTGGTGACCGAGCCAGAGTTGTTAAATATAGAGACTAAGGCAGGACCGGTTCAAGTCTTTGGTATGCCCTGGCCTACTAAAAACTTATTTCTGGATAAAGAAGAATATAAAAATTTTACTGATGAAGAAATTACTTTAGAAATTCAAAAAAGAGTAAGTGACCAAATTATTGCATCTGCCCGAGTGATAAATCCGAATATTCCAGCTATCTTTGCTGCTCACCTGGCTGCTGCGGAAGCCACTTATTCTGGTTCAGAAAGATCCGCTATCATTGGAAGAGACCCGGTATTCCTCACTTCAATATTAGCCCAGAAAGAGTTTGATTATGTAGCTCTGGGGCATATCCATAAATTTCAGGATTTAAATCTTGCTAGTCATCCCCCGGTAGTCTATTCCGGAAGCATCGAAAGAATAAATTTTGGTGAGGAGAAGGATGATAAAGGAGTTTGTTTGGTAAATATTGAAAAAGGCCAGACTTCTTATGAATTTATCCCTCTTCCGGCTAGAAAGTTTGTTACTATAGAGGTTAACATTTCTGAGGAGCAAGAACCTACCAATGCTTTAATACGAGAAATTGAAAAATATGATTTATCTGAGGCGGTAGTGAGGGTATTTTATACTATGTCAGCAGAGAAAGAGGATTTGATGGATTTTAAAAGAATAAACTCTGCTTTAGAAGGGGCATTTTTAGTGACTACTATTGCTAAAAAGTCTAAACCGGAAGAACGAAGAAAAAGGGTGGAAGAAATTACCGAAGATTTAGGGATGTTGGAGGCTATGGATAAGTATATCCAGAATAATCCTGATTTAGTTCCTTTAGCTGAGGAATTAAAAACTCATGCCCAGGAGTTAGAAAAAGAATTTGAAGGGGCAGAAAGGGACGGAAATTGATACCGGTAAAGTTAGCCTTGAAAAATTTTTTAAGTTATGGTGAGAATGTTCCCCCTCTTGATTTTACTCAATTTCACCTAGCTTGTCTTTCGGGAAACAATGGACAGGGTAAGTCCGCTCTTCTGGATGCTCTAACCTGGGCAGTATGGGGAGAAGGAAGAAAATCCAGTCAGGAGAAGAAGGCTGATCATAGTCTACTTCGGATTGGCCAGAAGGATATGCAGGTAGAATTTATATTTGATCTGGAAGGGGACCGATATCGCATTATTAGAAATTATTCTATGCTGCAGAAAAGTTCCCGTTCCAGCCTGGAATTTCAGATATATAACCCGAAAGATGATAAGTATATATCTCTCACCGCTTCCTCTATTCGAAAAACTCAAGAAAGAATTACTAAAACCCTAAGGATAGATTATCGAACCTTCATAAATTCTGCTTTTATCCTCCAGGGTCGGATAGATGAATTTAGCCGAAAGAACGCTCGAGAAAGGAAAGAAATATTATCTGAGATTTTAAGTCTTTCTCATTATGATGAACTGGCTAATTTGGCCAAGTCCCATCTTAAGGAAATTAATAATATTATGATGACCAAAGAAAGCCGGTTGGAATATATCTATCAGGAGATGACCAATATTGATGCTTATAAACAAAAGATCAAGGAATTGTCGGACAGTTATGAAGATATTTCCCAAAAAGTAAAGAAAAATGAAGACCAGTTAAATCAGTTAAAAGAGGATATAAACCTATTAAAGCATAAAAAGGAGCAATTTGAAGAATTAAAAGACCGAACCGAACAACAAAGGCAGGAGATTGGACGAGGACAAAAACAGATTGAATTAAAAAATAAAGAGATAGCAGATTCTAAAAAAATAATTTCCCAAAAAGAAATTATTTTAAGCAATTTTATAAATTATCAGAAATTCAATACCGAAAATAATGAACTTACTCTAAAGCTGCAAAAGATTAGAAAAATAGAAGAGGAAAGAATACTTACCGAGAGAAAAATAGAAAGTGGGAAGACGGATTTAACGGTAGAAATTAGAAATAAACGAGATAGATTCAGAGATTTGCAGCTTAAAGCTGAGCGGGAGCTAAAGAGCAAAACCGAAGTTTTAGAAGCAGAAAAAAAGATGAGGGAGATAAAATTTTTCGA
Source organism: Candidatus Infernicultor aquiphilus (assembly GCF_002784285.1). Lineage (NCBI taxonomy): Bacteria > Pseudomonadati > Atribacterota > Candidatus Phoenicimicrobiia > Candidatus Pheonicimicrobiales > Candidatus Phoenicimicrobiaceae > Candidatus Infernicultor > Candidatus Infernicultor aquiphilus. Next base: position 2,793 of record NZ_PFKO01000027.1, on the reverse strand, counting down.
AGAAGAGAGTGAAGAAATTCGTAAAAAAGGTAGCGAGTTTAATATAGCAATAAATACCATTAAAGGTCAGCTAGAAAGATTAGAAAAAGACCATAGAGACAATGAAGAAAAATTACGTCTGTTAAGGGAGAATCCAGAAGGAGAGTGCCCCTTGTGTGAAGCTAAGTTAAATGCAGAGAGAAAGAAGAAGATTGAAACTAATCTAAGCAGAGAAATAAATTTAAATCTTAAAGAGATAGAAAGGTTAAAAAAAGAAGAAGAAAGATTAGGTAAACCACGAGAAGAATTAGTGAAAAAATGGAGAGAAATTAATCAAAAATTAAAAGATAAAGATAGATGGCAGCAGAAGCTAAGTAAGGCAGGTCTTGAGTACGATGAGTCTAAACAAGCGGCAAAATTAATGGTTGGTTTGCAAGGAGAGATTAAGGAAATAGAAAAAATAATCATAGAAAAGAAATATGCTTTAGAAGAACAGATAAGTTTAAAAGCTTTTGAAGTGCAGATTAAGAATATTGGTTATGAGGAAGAAAAGCATCGCCAACTTAATGGTAAGATTGAAGAATTAGGTAACGCCCCTTTAGAAAAAGCAAAATTAGAAGAGGCAGAAAAAAAGATTGATTCTTTAAGAGACCTACTTTCCGAATTAAAAGAGAATTATCAGCAGAAAGAATTAAATTGGAAAGATCTGGAGAAGAAGAAAGAGAAGATAAAAATAGAGCTAAAAGATTTACCTTGGTGGAAAGAAAAATTAATTCAAGAAGAACAATTTTTAAAACAAAACCAAATTCTTAAAGATAAAATTTTAGAAGAAAGAGGAGGATATCAGAGTAAATTTGAGCAGTGCCTTAAATTAGAAAAAGAAAAGAAAGAGATAAAAAAAGAATTAGAAGAAAGTAAGAGAGAGCAGAATATTTACGAAAAATTAATGCTGGCTTTGGGGAAGAATGGGATTCAAGCCTTAATTATTGAAAATGTTTTACCCGAAATAGAAGAAGAGGCTAATAATTTACTGGCTAAGTTGACTAATAATAGTACTCAGATAACCATTGAGTCTCTTCGGGATTTGAAGAGCGGAAAAATTAAAGAAACTTTAGATCTAAAGATAAGTGATGAACTGGGCATCCGTGACTATGAACTATACAGTGGGGGAGAATCATTTCGGATAGATTTTTCTTTAAGGATTGCTCTATCAAAATTATTGACCAGAAGGGCAGGGACTAAATTGAGAACCCTGGTTATGGATGAAGGATTTGGAACTCAAGATGAAGAGGGCCTGGATAATTTAGTCCAGGCTATCCAATCTATCAGTGATGATTTTGATAAGATCTTGGTTATTACTCATCTGGAATCATTAAAAGATGCCTTCCCGGTAAGGATTGAAGTGACTAAACATCCGGAAACTGGTTCCCGATATGAGATTATAAAAAATTAAGTTTGTTATTCAGTGTAGGGCCATTATTATGCATCTTTAAAGATTTATTGAAAATTATCTCGAATATAGTT
>NZ_PFKO01000027.1:661-1254 GCF_002784285.1 Candidatus Infernicultor aquiphilus | reverse complement strand
TGAACGTTAAGTATGAATTATTTGGAACAACTCCAGAAGGGGAAAAAGTCGGAAAATTCATTTTAAATAACTCCCAAGGGGTTACGGCCACGGTAATGAGCCTGGGCAGTACCATTATCTCCCTTAAAATGCCTGACCGAGAAGGAGAAATTAAAGAAGTAACTCTCGGATTTGATAATCTTCAACAATATTTGGCTGGTCATTCTTATTTTGGTGCCGTAATCGGTCGTTTTGCTAATCGTATCGCCAAAGGAGTTTTTCAGTTGGAGGGGGTTAGATATGATCTTGCTCGTAATGAGAATGGTCTGAATCACCTGCATGGCGGGAACCAGGGATTTGATAAGGTTATCTGGCAAGCTGAGAGTTTCGAAGACACTGTTTTAAGCGGAGTGACCTTCTCTTATCTCAGTTCAGATGGAGAGGAAGGATACCCTGGAAATCTAAGAGTGACAGTAACCTACAGTCTGAATGAAGATAATGAGTTTAAAATTGAATATGATGCTCAAACAGATAAAACGACTATTGTAAATCTAACTAACCATACTTACTGGAATTTGGCTGGTGCAGGTTCTGGAACAATTATGAATCATCAG
>NZ_PFKO01000027.1:383-629 GCF_002784285.1 Candidatus Infernicultor aquiphilus | reverse complement strand
CAATAATTATTTAATCCCCACCGGAGAAATTAAGACTGTTTACGGTACCCCTATGGATTTCACCAAGCCGAAATTAATTGGAAAAGATATTAATGATACTGCAGGCGGTTATGACCACTGCTTTGTTATCGAATCGCTAAATCAAGAGCGGAGCCTGGCGGCAAAGCTTTATGAACCGGAAAGCGGTCGCACTATGGAAATTTTAACCACCACACCAGGTATCCAATTTTATTCCGGGAACTTTCT
>NZ_PFKO01000027.1:0-367 GCF_002784285.1 Candidatus Infernicultor aquiphilus | reverse complement strand
GCAGGTGGAGCGCTGTTTCAGAAACACAGTGGCCTCTGCTTGGAAACTGGATTTTTTCCTAATTCAATTAATGAACCTGAGTTTCCCTCTCCCATCCTATATCCAGATAGAACCTACCACCAGGTTACGATACACCGCTTTTTTACCGATTAAGTTAGCACTTTTTGTACCTCCCGAATATCTCCTCTTAAAAATAAATTGACAAATACGACTAATAAAATATATAATATATAATAGTTGTACGGTTATCCGTATAAGTTAATAATGTTGTATACTAACCTATAAAAGACAATCTTCAAAGTTCGGGAGGATTGGGAAATGCTTTTGATTCGGAATAGTGTATTGTACCCCTTACTAATAAAGGAGG
>NZ_PFKO01000129.1:0-1398 GCF_002784285.1 Candidatus Infernicultor aquiphilus | reverse complement strand
GGCTTCGGGTTTTTGGGTGTCAAATGCTAATCGTTCATCTGCTGTTCCTTGAACAAATGGAATATAGAATACTTCAGTAGGTTTTCCAGCCTTTAAATATGCTTTTCTTATTGTTCCGTCCTTTTCATAATAATATTTAAACCTTCTACCAATCTCATCAACTTTATCATAACGTCTTATTGCTTTTTCGTCATATTCAGTAAGTGTAGCTTCAGCGTTGAAAATATGGTTGTCGGCATTTTTAGCATAAAATAGTATATAGTCATGCTTTCTTGGAAAATTATCCGCTGTGCTTGTAGGACCAAAGTATTTCCATATCAATTCGTTCAAAAAATTCTCATATCCAAAAATCTCATCCATCATTACCTTTACATAATGTCCCACATGCCAGTCAAGATGCACATAGATAGTGCCGTTTTCAGCAAGGAGCTCCCTCATTAAAACCAATCGCTCATACATATACTTGAGATAAGAGGCAATACCATCGCTCCAGGTATCTTTGTAAGCCCGTTCCTCAATAATGGAAGGCTCTTTTTCTATTTGTTCATCTCCAATCTTTGTCCTAACTGTAAAATCTGCACCAGTAAAAAACGGTGGGTCAATGTAAATTAGATTTATCTTTCCCGCCCAACCCTGCTTTACAAATGAAGACATAATCAGTTTATTATCGCCCCAGATAAGCAGGTTTTTCCAGTCCTTAGGATAATCTTTTGGCCATTCATCTTCTGGGAAAAGCGAGGCAATTATTCCACCTTTGATTCTCGGTTTATTGATAGTCTCAACTACCTGAAAAGGGAGATTTGGTTTTTCTGTTAGAACCCTCTCCCCTTTTTTAAATTTATCATATTTATCTGCCCAAAGCAGTTCCACATATTTTTTATTATTTTCCATCTTCATCTCCTTCTTGTATCAATTTTTCAACTTTATACAATCTATTATTACATTTTTTAATTTTAATAATCTTACATATATTTATATTCGACATAACTTTCAAAAATCCTTCTTTTTTTGTGCAGCTTTCGGCTTAAGGTTATTATATTAAAACATTAGAAAGTAAAAGTATTAGAAAAAGAAATTAGTTAGTATTTTTGTTGGATATTTTAGATTCGAAAAAGGTGAGCATTATTTATTGCATTTTTTTTATTTTAATACTTTTAATTTTTAATAGCAAGCTATAAAAGATTTAGGGATATTCGATTCGCCAATCTGCTGACTGGTTTTAAGTTGTCAATAACCAGAATTTAATGGATTCCCATTACTCGCTTTCGCGGGTACAAGTTTCATGAGAATGACATAGGAAGGATGGATTCCTACCCCTGCTTTCGCAGGGGGAGCCCTTCGCGGGAATGACAGATAGGAAGAGGGAGGACCTATTTGGAAAAATATTTTTAAATAGGG
>NZ_PFKO01000263.1:181-7136 GCF_002784285.1 Candidatus Infernicultor aquiphilus | reverse complement strand
TTCCGACAATAGCGTAAGATTGAATTACCTTCTCCCTTAATAATACTTTATAAAAGTATCCTTCCGCAAGTTTTTCAATTTTTGCTACATACATATAATAAGTTTCGCCTGTTGATCCTTCATTCACAGTAACCATATCTTCTAATTGAAGATGAGGCAATCCCTTTATGGTAGTTTCCAAAGATTTCTTAGGCTCTTTAAATGAATAGACTATGGTATCTCCGAGCGTCCGCGCATAATCAGCACTTTGTATTAAATCATTTTTCAGTTCATAAAATTTTAAACCAAATTCGTCTATTGATTCTTGAGCGTCTGTGTCTGGTGTTTCATAAGATATCTCTTTTACAACCTTTGCGGGAGTACCAAAAATAACTAACTCTGTAAGATAAACTTTACTTGCTCCGCTATTTGTAAAAATCATTTTCGCAACAGTTCCACCTAAAGTTTCCCAAGTAATTATAGATAAATCATTAGTCTTATCTGTTTCTGTCCCATTTTCCGAAGTATTACCTTTAAAGTATGAGGTTGCTCCACCTGCTGTTGGCTCGGTTATAGCAGTACAAGGCAATTCCCCATAATCGTCCTGAAACTCAGCCCATAGCTCTAAGGTTTCTCCTGCATTTATAACAGAAGCTCCCTCTTTTTCGAATATCTTTTGACTAGCTTGTACCTCTCTAGGCATTGCGGTTATCTTTGCTTTGTTAATTACTTCTGTTGGCTCTAACCCAACATCTATAATTTCTTCGTCATAGTCTAAGGTATATTGACTTGAAGTATGAGGACTTTGTGATAAATGGTAACGGTTCTCAAAACACATTATCCCTTCTTCATCTACATAGAAAGTAGCATTTTCCGCTTCACAAACTTTTCTAATAATGTCTAAAGCCTTCTGACCTTTTTTAATCCAAGTAAAAGGAATAGTCATCATAGAAGTTTCTAAAGAAGATTGCCCTGCGGTAAATCCAGCGTCTGCTAAAACCTGCGCAATAACTTCATCTCCTCTGTGATCTTCTAATAAATACCCTGTACTCATTTGCCAAGTTTCTAAATAATGTAAAACATCATAGGCATTTATTATTGTTTCGGCTAACTTAATATTATTTTTCGGTCTATCGGTCATTCCAACAAATTGAGGTATTGAATAAGCATTATAGCCAGAAAATAATTTAATAAACCTTCCACCTCTAATAAAAGAACCAATATAATTATCTTCTTCGGTGGAGTCGCAAATCCTAATATAATCTATCTTCAAATCTCCTAAAGTTACACTAGCAGGAACAGTTGCTTCATTGAAAATAACCCTTATAGTGTCAATAGCAGTTTGAACAGGAGTCCCGACTTTAGTAGCCGCTTTCTTAATTTCATTCCAACCATTCTGTAAAATCTCTGAATTAACAATTTGTATTCTATAATAATTTGTAGTAGCATCTGAACCGATCCTAATTTCGACAGCATTAGCAGTTGCTAATTTAGTTTTATCTTTTACATATAAAAATAAAGCAATTTTTTTATCTGCGTCTGCTATGCTCGAGATATCTATGACGGAAGGAGCTTTATCGTATTGCGCATAAGTATTTTCTGAAGCCGCTGTATTGATCCCACAATTCAAACTATTTGTCCCTTCTTTTCTCGAAGTAGAAATTGTTGGTGCTATCCCGTCTTGAGATTGAGTCCAACCTGTTGCTACATCACAATCATCAATCTCTACCGCGGTTCCAAACGGTAAAGCGTGAGGTAAAAATCGTTTGGAAGTATTATCTAATACAATTGAAGCCCTTGATTTAATTACTGAATTTAAAGGAAAACCTGTTTCTCTGATAAACTCGTATTTTTTTACATATTGGGTTTCGTTCTCATAAGTATATTTATCCCATTCCGTCACCGCCGCCGCATTTCCCTTAACTATATCCTGTCCACTGACTACTGAAGTACCAACAACCGCAAAAGTAATCGTTGCTAAAAAATCGTTTAAATCCCAAGCAACTCGCAACTGATATGCAAGTTTTTGGCTCTTTGAAGCGATTATATTTGTTAATTCATCGGGTATTGTTTGCATTATCTTTTAGTAGTTTCTCTTAAGGTTAATTTAAAATTTGCCATACTGCCACCAGCACTTTCTTCGTCGCCTAAGATAGCCGCTACCTCTACATTATTTGCTACTGACCATTTATCAGTATAAGAAAAATTTATTGCTCTATTATAATCTAAAGCGGTAGTTAAAAAATCATATACAGTTGTATAAAGAGTAGCATCCACATTTTTAAAAGTTAAAATATACTCATATTTCCTAAAAGCAGTTTGCTCTAAAGTTGTTCCATTTAAAGTTTCTTTTTGGATTTTATCCCAAATATTTTTCTTAACTAAATTCCCGACTTGAGGATGTTCAAGGGTTATCGTATTAACTCCGTCTGTAAGTGTTGGTTTAGTTGCCATATTAGACCTTCTTTCCTATAATACTAATTCCTTGAGCGCCAAAAGCCCGATCGGCTTTTTCTATAATTGTTTTTGCCCATTCTTCAAAAGCGACTTCTGTTCCTGCTACTATACCTCTATTTGAAGCGTCCACTACTAAAGTTATATTTTTCCCTTCTACCAAACCTTCATTAGATATAGTAGGCAATTCTCTTGCATTAGAATTTAGTTCACTAATAGAATCTGAAAGATTTTTAGTAGTTGCTTTCGCTTGATCTTCAATATCAAATAATGCTCGTTCAATGAATGAAGGAGAGTGAATACCTAAACCAGATTTAAACCCGTCCCAGAGTCCTTTAGCAAACTCTTTTGCTCCGTTCCAAGCTTTCCTTACTAATTTACCAATAGCGTCTATTGCTTTTTGAAACCACTCTGTAACTTTTCCAGGTAATTTTTTTATGATATCAACAACTCCGTCTATCATTGCTTTACCTAATTCTCTAGTTTTATTTGCCGCACTACCAATCCAAGAAACGATTGTTCCAGGTATTTTTGAGAGCCAATTAGCAATTCGGCTAGGAAGTTTTGAAATCCAATTTATTGCTCCCGTAATTCCGTCTGCAAACAGTTTAATTAAACTTCCTATAGCCCACCCGATAAAATGCCCGATTAAATATGGAAGTTTACCTAAAAACTCTATTGTTTTTGCGGGGATTTGCGCTAGCCAATCTATAATACTCATTACACCATCGCCAATCCATTTAGCAGCATTTTTTATAGCAGTAACTATATCTTTCCAATAGACAACGAGTAGTGCTATCGCCGCTCCGATTAGTAATAATGGCCATATCTCCGCTAAAGTAGCTATCGCCGCCTTAATCATAGTAAAGGTATAAATTACAAGCGCTGGAACTATTACGCCAAGAATAGCGCCTGCTAAGGCAACCATAGCCCATTGATTTTGTTGAAACCAACCGATTATACCTACTCCAACTTCTACAACCGATCCGATCCCCGCTATAATCGCATTAAAAACCGATTGAATAGTTTCTCTATTCTCGTCTAACCAAGTCATAAAGACCTGTGCGGCATTTTTTAAGTGAAAGAATAAACCACCTTTTTTTATTTCACCATTTTCATTAATACCTATAATCTCTCGTCCAATTCTTCCAAAGTTATCTTTAATATTTGATAGAATACCGCCGAAAGTTTTAGACTGGGAGTCCATCATAGTACCCCATTTTCCTTGCTCGCCACCTAGACTTTGTAATGCTTTTTCAACTTCGGGAAATCCTACTTTGCCTTCGCTAACTAAAGCCTTAACTTCTCCCTGAGAAACACCAAATTGTTCTGCTAAAAGTTTAATTAAAGGAACGCCTGCGTTGGTAAACTGCATAAGGTCTTGTCCCATTAAATGACCTTGAACTTTAACCTGCCCGAAAGCGTAAGAAATTCTACCGATGTCAGCTCCTGTTCCTGACGATATATTTCCTAACATTTTAACAGTCGGTATCATTTCATCAGCACTAACTCCAAAGGCCATAAGTTGCTTTGCGGTTTCTACTAATTGAGGTAATTCGAAAGGTGTCTTAGCGGCAAAATCAGAAATTTTAACCATTAACTTACCTGCCTCATCAGCCGAACCAAGCATTGTTCCAAAAGCTATTTTAGCCTGCTCGAAATCAGAAGCACTTTTAGTCGTAAAAACTCCCGCCGCGACACCTGCCACACCGAGAGCCATTACGCTTTTCTTTGCAACTCCTACTATCCCCTTACCGATATTATTTAAGGCTCCTGTCGTAGTTCCAAGACTACTAATATCGGACTTTACGGAAGCAATTGCCGATTTAAAGCCCGATACGTCCGCCTTTATAGAAGCTAAGATAGAACCTATATTAAACATTTTTACCTCTTGTTTGAGCCTCCGTTATTATACCTTTAAGTCGATGTAGTCCTTCTCGGTCCAACTTTTCATTTTTCCAATAAGGATTATCTTGTTCTAATTCTTCATTTAACCTTTTTGCTAATTGTCCGATTTTGCTTTTAGATTTCTTATAATCTATTTGCCAAGTTGGTTTCGGATCGTTCAATAGTGTCAATGAGATTAAATTTTCTTCAGCTCTTAAGTTGCGGATATTTGTTAGGTAGCCTTGCAATAAAGGTAGTGGCATATTTGCCATTTCTTTATGGCTAAATCCATAGAAACGGGCTAACCTAGCAAACGGCTCAACTATTTTTTTTTACTTAGCGCAATATCAGCGTTATTAACTCCGACAATAAATTTAATCATTGCTTTTAATTGAATAGAATTTAACCCGTCAAAGATTTCAGGCGGAATCTCAGGTATAATTTTCGTTATAACTTCCTTTATCGCCTTAATAAGCTCCTCTGGGTCATTCATAGTAGTAGTTTTATTTTCTAATTCAATTAAAGGTTTTAACTTCGTAAGAGGTGGAAGATTAAAAATAATCTCCTTACCTTTAATCTTGAAAGTTCTTGAAACTAATGTATCTAAGTCTAAGTAATTATCCATTTTTGCCCTTTTTTATTAACTAATTTTAAATTGTCGTATCACCGATAGTTGCTAGGTAGTTTCCTGCGCTCATATTTTCGTTTATTAGAGCCATCATCGTAACTTCAATAATAGTTTGCTCATCGAATTTATGAGGTAGTGAAACTTCATCAATTGATACTGCACTCCACATCACAACATCATCATCCTTGTTTGTAGTGGCATTTTCAGTTGGGTGTAGAACCAATCTCTTAGCAACAGAAGCAAGGGAAAATCCTGCCTGTTTACCAATAGTTAATTTATTGTGTCCACCAGTACTAAAATAAGTTCCCGAAGGAATAGCGGCTTTCAAAACATTATAGGTTTTTTCTGCTAAAGGAATCTTAACCGAAAAATTCTCCGCTTTTAATCTCTTATCTACTGGAGTATCGCCATATAAATCGACTGTAATATCGGTAAAATCAGGGTCATAGGAAATTTCTACTCCGCCTTTTGTGTGTCCTAAATCCGTTCCGTCAAAATTGACAGAGCAAGAACCTAATTTTACTTTTGTAATATCTCCCATTGTAACTCCTTCTGCCCTTAATTTGCGAGCCGACTAACTCGCGTTATTAACTAATTTAATTATCGTATTTTTAACAAATAGTTGCAACTAATTTCAAAATTATCATTATCGTCCCTACCTATATCTCCTGGCTCTTGTTGTGCATTACAGAAATAAACATAGTTATCACCTAGATTAGTATTCATTAATCTATGTAAAATATTATAAGCGTTCATCGCTAAAGTTTTAGCTTCTTCATATTCGGTTGCTCTTGCTATTATTTGAATAGTTGGATTTGAAATCGCCATATCAATCTCTGGTTTTAATCCACCCGTATCATAAATAGTTAAACACTCTTTTGGTTCGCTCGGTTGTATTCCTAAAAAGATACTTGTTCCCTCAATCAAAGCAGTAGCATTGTCAGAACCTTTAATACCTTGAGCTACTAAGTAACTTGATATTTCTTCAATAAGTTTAGCCATTTAAAGCACTCCTTAATATTCCTTCTAAATACTTTTTCCCTGTACTTACTAAATTTTTCAAAGGATCAATAAGATATTTTCCTTTTCTGCCTTTTTGGAATTTATATTCTGGGTGTTCATGAAGTCGTGCTGCATAAGGTGTATTATAACCAACCTTACCTTCTATCATACCACCTTTATTTGAAGCTGGGACTGTATGACCTGAACCTGCTAATGTTCCAATGTCATGAGGAACTTGTTTTTGGCTATCGGCTAAAAGCTTATTTGTTAAATCGTTAACTCCTTGCTCTATAGAATTAACAACAATTTTCTCGACCTTATTGAGATTTCTTAGAACACTACTTATTCCTTTAAATTGACTACTCATATCTTAATAATACCTCTCTATGTGAATTTTGCTCTATAAAGCCTTTTGTAGAAACTGAAATAACCCTATAATTAACTCCGTCTTTTATAACCCGATCTTCGTTAGAAATTGAGATATCTGACTCTAAAAACATTTTAACTTTAGCGATTATGTTATTGCCTTTTTCGTCTTTGACTAAATCATTTATCTCCTGCCACCTACAATCTACTTCCGTACCTGTGCTAAAACTTTGCCTTCCCCATTTATCTAATACTCCCTGGAGATAAATAGTCGCCTTAGTTTGTAAATAAGTTTCAATCATTAAAATACTCCTGTTCGGCAAATAAACATTTCTAATAAATCGTATGCTTCTTTAGGCATTGCAATACTTTGTCCACCGACATCAAAAGTTTCCGATAAATCACCAATAGAATAAGATCTAACACCTTCTGCTTGTAATTGTGCTCTACCCGATTTATTCTTTCCGTCTAAAAGCCAAAGGGCAATTTCACATTGAGCGTCTTTAATCTCTTGAGGTATTTTTTTAACAATCGTATATTCGCAAGTATTATCTATCGCGGAAGTAAAAGCAAAATTAACTTTTATTTTTCCCGTAGCCCTGTCGAAATCATTAATCAATCTTTTCTCAAACTTATTCG
>NZ_PFKO01000263.1:0-167 GCF_002784285.1 Candidatus Infernicultor aquiphilus | reverse complement strand
TAAAGACAACCACCTTTCCAATAATCATCAGGATATAATTCTGAATTACTTGTTGAAATTAAATTAGTATCGATTAAAGTTGTAATACTACCGCTAAAAGCCTTTCCGTTCCAATTTTCCTCATCACTTCGGGGAAACTCTAATCGTTGATGTTCGCCATCATATTT
>NZ_PFKO01000036.1:0-1327 GCF_002784285.1 Candidatus Infernicultor aquiphilus | reverse complement strand
ATAATACTCATTATAAAAAAAGTAAAAAATGAAGTGATAATGGCATAAACGAAAATTTTCCTAAAAATAATATTCATATTTTCTGGGTTAATAGTTATTCTTTTTGCGATATACCATCCCATAGGAAACCCGAACAAAATGCAAAAGATAGGAACTCCCATCCCCATGGCAATGCAGAATAAATCAAGGACAATAAAAATTACTAAAACAATTTTTCTATTTATTTTAAAAATTTTACTCATAGTTCTCCTTCCTGAATAAAATTAAGGTTCTCAAATTTTTCCAAATGCATGAAAATTTAAAAATAATGGGGACAGTCTTCTTTTGTCCTCCCGCATTTAGTGCCAGACAAAAAGTAAAGCCTGTCCCCATTATTTTCTAAAACCCTTGTAAATAAAGGTTCCTATGTCATTCCTGCACCCACTTTCGTGAGTGTAAACTCCAGCAGTAATTCAAGTATTTCTTTGCACTAAAAGACCGAGTCCTTCTGTCGTATGAATATAATTATTTATAAGAAAATGTGGGATTAGATTATCATACCCCTTAAAAAAAGTTTGAAAAAGTTACCGAATTATTGAGCTAGGACATCTATCCCCGTAACAAACCATTGAGGCAGCTCTATATCTTAAACACACCAACTATTCCTACGAAATATTAGACTACTATTGTATTACTTTTTCCTTAACACTAATTACAAATTCTGGAGAAAGTGTAGCTATAAGTTCTTTTTTTTGATTATAAAAATCTAAGAAAAATGTAATATTTCCTGGGTTTTCAAATTTGAAAGCACTATGGACAAATGCGATATTTATTTTTTTTAAAGTTTTAATTCTCGGTTGGGGTAAAACACTATCAACTAATACTGTTTCTTTTTCATTGTATTTCATCCGTATTTTAAATTTAAATATTTCCTCATTGTCTTCGGTTTTTACTTTTGCATATATCCCAACTCTTAATAATTTTGGCCACGTATTTTGATTATCCGGAGTTACTTGGAACTCAATAGAATCATCATAAATACCCATCAGAGAGTGTTTGTTCCCTAATTCGTTTCTAATATCATCACAAATAATAAAATCCAATAATTTCATTTCTAATCTCCTCTATTCTGTGTTTGTTATAAGCGTGACTTCGTTATATATTTTTTCTTGGTTATTCATATCCTTTTTCTCATAATACTTATAGAAAAGCGCAGATCCGGATGTTGCTACTATACCACCAGCCTCAACGAAATCTTCCTTGCAAAAATCTATTTCAGGCAGCAATTTTTGTATTGCCGCATTTATATGTATTTTCTGAGATTCATTATAATCATATTTATTTTCTG
>NZ_PFKO01000182.1:0-1315 GCF_002784285.1 Candidatus Infernicultor aquiphilus | reverse complement strand
TTACCCTTGGCGGAGGGGGTGGGATTTGAACCCACGGATACTTGCATATCGCCGGTTTTCAAGACCGGTGCATTCGGCCACTCTGCCACCCCTCCATAATTACCAGTATAGAATATCATCTCTTTAGTAGATGGGTCAAATTGAATTTTACACTATCTTATCCCCCTCACCCTAACCCTCTCCCTCGAGGGGCGAGGGAATAAAAGACTACGGAGGGTAGACACAAGGTCTACCCCTACCAATAAAGACACAAGGTCTACCCCTACCAATGACTAATTGATTATTCACTATAAACCAATCTATTTTATAGAGATCAAATTCATAGACAGGCGAGCCTGCCCTCGTGAAAACGGGGGACGCCTGTCCTACTACATTTGCATAGATCATTGAGGGCGTATGCAATACGCCCCTACTGGCTTTTTTGCTATATACTAACTAATTTAATTGGAAAATAGGTAAATAGGGCAATTGGTAAATTAATTAATTATTTACTGGCGGGTTATCTGTTCAACCCCACCCAGATAAGGGCGAAGGACATCAGGTATAACTACACTTCCGTCTTTCTGCTGATAATTTTCCAATATAGCTACCAAAGTCCTTCCTACCGCTAAACCAGAACCATTTAAAGTATGGACCAAATTTACTTTCTCTTTTTCTTTAGAACGATATCTAATCATTGCCCTCCTGGCTTGAAAATCTTCACAATTACTACAAGAAGATATCTCTCTGTATCGGTCTTGAGCTGGTAACCATACTTCAATATCATAAGTCTTAGCAGCCGCAAAACCCATATCTCCAGTACAAAGAACCACCACCCGAAAAGGCAATTCCAATCTTTTTAAAACTTCTTCCGCATTTTGGGTTAAAGTTTCTAACTCATTATAAGAATCCTCGGGTCTGCAGATCTTTACCAGCTCTACTTTGTTGAACTGATGTTGTCTTATTAAACCTTGCACATCTTTACCATAAGAACCTGCTTCCCGTCGAAAACAGGCCGTGTAAGCAACATAATAAAGTGGTAAATCATCATCATTTAAAATTTCCTCTCGATGGAGATTAGTTAAAGGGACCTCAGCAGTGGGTACCAAATAAAGGCCATTAGTAGTCTTGAATAAATCATCTTCAAATTTGGGCAATTGCCCGGTACCAGTCATAGTTTCAGCATTCACCAAAAAAGGAGGAAATATCTCTTTATAGCCATGTTCATTGGTGTGAAGATCGAGCATAAAATTAATTAGGGCTCTTTCCAGTTTAGCACCCATCCCTTTTAAAACCGTAAATCGGGCAGTAGCTATCTTCACTCCTCTCTCAAAAT
>NZ_PFKO01000117.1:0-1446 GCF_002784285.1 Candidatus Infernicultor aquiphilus | reverse complement strand
AAATTTTTTAATGTAGAATATTTATCATTTAATGGTTATTTCCCAAAAAGCCAAAAATATTTTCAAAAGATTTTATATAGCAATACCGGGTCGGATAAATCCGACCCCTACATTCCCCTACATTACCATTCCCCGATCAGGTCGAGGACAGGTTTGTTTACTTTTTGGATTACAACCATTTAATAAAATTAAGAAATATTATCTTTCTATTATTTAGATAAGCTACTATTCTCTTTTTAATTTATTTATATATCCACTCTCTCTAAAAAATTCAAGAGGGTTTAAAGGAACCCCCATCTCTTCCCTTACTTTAAACAAAAGAGGCTTTATATCAGTTTCAAAAGCTTCAGTTAGTACCTTCTCCGCCATAATTATATCTTCGTTTTGTTGGAATTTTCTCAAAGATTTTCTATCTACAATTAGGGCTTTGGCATAGGTTTTTTGAATATTTTCCACACTTTGGATCATTTCTTCAATTTTTGGCTTAAGATTGTGACACTGGTCTATCATATAAGCTATATTAGCCTTTATTCCATTGTCTTTTGCTGAAACTAATTCATTAAAAATAAGGAAAAATTCATAAGGGTTTATAGATCCTACAGTAAGATCATCATCAGCGTATTTTTTGTTGTTAAAATGGAACCCTCCTAACTTTTCCTCATCTAAAAGATAAGCTACAATTTGTTCTATATTGGTACTTAAAGGGTGATGTCCTAAATCCACTAATACCATTGCCTGGTCACCTAATTTTGTACATAAATTATAAGCCATTCCCCAGTCTGCTATATCCGTATGATAAAAAGCTGGCTCAAAGAATTTATATTCTATCAGTAGGCGCATATCTTTTTCTAAATTTTTATATATCTCTTTTAAGCTCTCTTCCAACCGGTGTTTTCTTTCTCTCATATCATCCTGCCCAGGATAGTTGGTTCCATCAGCTAACCAAAGAGAAATATCCTTAGATTTAAGGGTCTTAGCAATGTCTATACACTCCAGAACATGATTAATGGCTTTTTTTCTTACTTTTTCATCTGGATGGCAAAGACTTCCTAATTTATAATCTGGATCCTGAAATAAATTGGGATTTACAGCTCCTGGCCTTATTCCTAAAGAAAGAGAATATTCTAAAAGAGCATCCCAGTCATCAGTTATATCCCAAGGAATATGTAAAGCTATAGATGGACATATTCCAGTAAGTTTATGAACCTCCGCTGCATCTTGAATTTTTTCCTTTACCTTTTTAGCAGCATTTTTTTGTTTGAAAATTGCAAAACGTGTACCTGAATCCGCATAACCCCAGCTTGGGGTTTCAATCTTTAATGTCTTTAACCTCTTCTCAACTTTATTTACCTCAATTCCTTTTTCTTCTAAAGAGGATTTCAAAATATTATAACTTATTTTATAGTCTCTCATTTTATTAAGAATAAATAATCTTATTCTTCCCTC
>NZ_PFKO01000296.1:1209-1458 GCF_002784285.1 Candidatus Infernicultor aquiphilus | reverse complement strand
CTCTCCGTAAGCGACTTTATTATCGCCTCCCGGCGGGCGTCCAGCTCTTTCAGCCGGGCCAGGCGGTCCTGTATCTTGCCGAGGGCCACCTCGTCCAGGTTGCCGGTAGCTTCTTTGCGGTAGCGGGAAATAAAGGGAATAGTGGCGTCTTCTTTAAAAAGGTTTATAGCCGCGGCTACGCCGGCCGCGTTCAGACCAAGTTCAACCGCAATTTTGGACACATACGGGTCGCTCATTTACATCCTCCAG
>NZ_PFKO01000296.1:0-1163 GCF_002784285.1 Candidatus Infernicultor aquiphilus | reverse complement strand
ATTTCACTTACTTTACCAAAGAACACATTATCTACCACTCTTTCCTTTAACCATTTCCAAAATCCCTCAATGATGTTCAAATTTGGACTATAGGGAGGTAAATATAATAACTCTAACCGATCCTTGTTTTTTTCAAGAAATGGCTGAATTAGTTTTGCATGGTGTATACGAGCATTATCAAGAATCATTACAATCTTTCCTGCTGGATACTTCTCAATTATTTTTTTAAGAAACTTTAAAAATACTTCAGCATTATATGTTTCTTCTTCAATGCAAAATACCTCTCCTGTCTCATAGTCCAATGCACCGATAAGCTTAACTCCTCTATGCTTTCCGTATGTAGGGATTATTCGCTGCTTTCCTCTAAGAAACCATGTTTGGTGGATAGCTTGATAATCACGGATCATGGATTCATCTTGAAACAAAATATAATTAATTTCTTCATTTATCAGTTTTTTTTAAATATTTTAAAATCTTCTTTAAATTTTTTTTGTTTCTCCGGGTCAGCCTTTGCGAGCGTATACGTAGGTCTGGTAAAGCTTAATCCTAATCTCTTTAATACTTTTGTCATACCTCTTATAGTATATTTTACATCATATGCTTTTTTAATATAATCTCTTACGATTTTTGCTGTCCAATTAAATGAAGCTGGAAATCCTACGCCTGCAGGTGTCTTATTAAGTATCATATCAACCAATTCATCTTCCTGCTTGTCTGTTAATCTTTTTCTTGCGCCAGGTTGTTTTTTGGGTTTTAGTACCTCCAAGCCTCCCTCCTTATATTTCGCCCAATAATTATCAACTGTTCTTTTGGAAACTCCAACAATATCAGCAGTTTCAAATAGTGTTTTTCCTTTCAGTCTCCAATATATTGCCTGGTATCTCTTATACATTCTAATTTCTTTAGCAGATTTCATTGTCTTATAAACTATATTTATTTCTTCATTTTTAGTCATTTTAAACACTTCCTTGAATTATATTAGAACTGTTAGCCGTAATTAAGCATAATTTCAATTCCATTGTATTTCAAGGAAGTCGTTTTGTCCATTATATTTGCGTATTTTTTTAATTCTATTTATATAGGAGCTTTTTGCTTTGTAAGATTTTTTTGGTTTTTAGTCATTGATCAAGCCTGCTCAAGAGGTAAATTACAACAGGTCTATA
>NZ_PFKO01000014.1:789-1197 GCF_002784285.1 Candidatus Infernicultor aquiphilus | reverse complement strand
ATTATAGGTAAAAGGAAAGATAAAGAGGTATGAGTCCTTTCCTCCTTTGTCTATCATGCAGGGATACTTTAGTAGTTCCTCTAAGGGAATCATCATCTGAGGAAGAAGCTTAGACCTTCTGATGTCATAGATATTGCTGAGATAAGTAGAATAGAGGTCTACTCCTAGCCTTTCTACTTCCCTCTGAGCATTCTTGAATCTCTCCAATCTATCAGTAAAGGCATACTTTATCTGGCTTTCTAACTCCTCCTTCATATCTATTTCTATTTTCTGATTTCCAACTTTGAGATGCATCTTAGCATCAACGTCAGGGAATTTATACATGATAGGTTCTGGTGGCTTAGCTCTTGCTGCCTTCCAATCCTTGATAACATCTTCTAAGGTAAGCCCAGCCTCTGTAAGTATCTT
>NZ_PFKO01000014.1:230-458 GCF_002784285.1 Candidatus Infernicultor aquiphilus | reverse complement strand
TCCTCATCCCAGACTCAATGTTCTCTGGAGCATCAGCTGGATTCACTACCTCAGAGCCATTAAGGAATACTTTGTAGTATCCACCATAATTGGCAGCACGAGCTAGTTCCTCCAGTGTGTTGACGAAGGGTTCTCCAACCCCCACCTCTACAGCTTGTCCTCTCCCTACATCAATGGAGACAGTACCTGTGTCTCGGTCTGGAGCACCGAAAACTTCAGGTTGAGCCT
>NZ_PFKO01000014.1:0-147 GCF_002784285.1 Candidatus Infernicultor aquiphilus | reverse complement strand
ATCAACTATCAGGTCTCCACCATCTTCTAACCTCTTGTTTGTAGAGTTGTAACTGTACCCAGATATATTGCCTCTTGGTTACTGAGCATATACTTAGCATAGCTCCAAGCCATCTGCTTGAGGTCTCCATTGGTATAGAACAGCTTC
>NZ_PFKO01000034.1:7121-7323 GCF_002784285.1 Candidatus Infernicultor aquiphilus | reverse complement strand
ATGTGGGTACCGCTACCATTCAGGATAATACCAAGACTCTGCAGTATATAGCCAATATTACCGGGATTTGGTATATTAAAATAATTCGTTCTTCTGGAGAAGGAGAATATCAACTTTCCATAAATATTCAGAATCAGAATGATGCTGGTAGTAATCGAGATGCTGGAGACACTCCTGAAGAAGCAATTGCCCTCCTTTATCC
>NZ_PFKO01000034.1:0-7085 GCF_002784285.1 Candidatus Infernicultor aquiphilus | reverse complement strand
TGTTGATTGGTATAGTATAAATTTACAAGAAAGACAGACTATTAATCTTCAACTTTCTATGCTTTCTGATGCCTCTTTTGGTCTTTCCTTGACTCGCCCAGGCTCTACTTCCGGTGTAGGTTCAGTCCAAATCCAGGATAAGATTAAGACTCTTCAATATGTAGCTAATGTTAGCGGAATTTGGCAGATCAAGATAACCCGTTCTTCGGGAGAAGGAGAATATCAACTTTCAGTAAACCTCTCTGATTACCCATCTGATCAAACAGGCCAATCACAGTCTGGTTCCTCACCGATATTTACAGCTAATAAATTTTATTCCAATGGTAACTTGATTCAGGGTTGGTATTGGTTGAGGGATTCTGCTCTGAAGCAGTATGCGGAATGGACCTTCGAAAATGTCCCCCCAGGTACTGAAAACCTATTGCTGAATATCACTGCACTTGCTACTAATCAGGCTGACGGAGGAAGAGGTTTCCCAGCAAAGTTTAAGCTTATTTATGGGTTTCCAGGTAGTGGATCAATGGGAGGGGTTTTCCAAACTATGGAGGTAACTTTACCTAATACCTCACCTCGAAGTGATCCGGTTGGTTACACCTGTCAGGGATTAATTATGATTCCCAGGTCTTTTATTGCTGGAGCTTCCACTTTTTTCTTTAGGGTAGAACGTATCTCATCTAATGATAACCATGTAGCTTTTAATAAGCAAAGTATTACTTTATCTACTGGAGAGCAAACTTCTGGTTTTTATCAGATAGAAAGTCCAACTACTAAATAAGTATCCATAAAATTTTATTTAAAAACTACTATAAAAAGTGGTAGGTAATGGTAAATATTAAGGGATAAGAGTATCTTTCTTTTTTAAAGATGCTCTTATCCTCCCTAAGAAGAGCATAAAAGTTTTAAAGGAAATAACTTGTATAAGGTGAAATATAAAATATGAAATTAGCCTAAAAAATTATTTTGTCCAAGTTATTAAAAAGAATTTATTAGTTATTAAAAAATTATAGAAGTAAGGATTGTAATTATGAATAAAAATTATTTAAAGATAGAAGTCATTTTTTTATGGTTAGTAATTATAATACTAATTTTTTCCCTCCTCGTTCAGGCAAAAGCTACCAGAGATACTCCCCAGTTAACCTCTTTGGAAGCGGCTGCCCTGGCTTATCAAGAAGCTCGAAAGTGGGACCGTGAAGCGGTCTTATGGTATATGAATCCTCCGGGAAGAGAATTAGATTATCATTGGGGAGAAAATGACCTTTCCTGGGAATGGGGGATTATTTTTATGCGACCCCGAGATGATAAAAGTTATTATATCCAAATTGTAGATAATCAAATTGTCTCAATAGAAGAAGGAGGAGAATATGTCAAAAGATTATCCCCTATCCTTCCTTCTTTTCCTAAAGATAGACCGGGAATTTCCATGCAAGAGGCAGCCCAGGTGGCTTTTGCTGCTGGTGCCCCTTCCTGGGATAGAGCTTCATCAGTATATATTATCGATAGTTCTGTGAGCACTTATCGAGGAAAACCAGTATGGTATTTTCTCTTTGACTCTCAATTTGCAGCTTACACTATAGACGGATTAACTGGGGAATTATTAGCCCATGATTATTTTGATCCTGAGACTCTTAAAAAAATTAGTCCAGGAGAAGTAAAATATAAATTTTATCCCGACAAAGTGGCTAAAATCAAAGAAGAAAATTTTATCTACGAATTTTTTGAAGCTATAGATCAAAAAAATTTTGAGCAAGTATTTTCTATGATGGATGAAAACCTTGCTGGTAATGAGAATACGCAGGAGATGTGGAAAGCTAATTTTTCCAGTTTAGACAAGATTAAGGTGATTTGGCTTCATCCTGAGGAAGAACAAAAATGGCCTAATCATCAGCCTTTTTACGAAGTAAATATCTATACGATTTCTAAACCGGGTTCTCCCTATTACGGTTGGGATGAGGGAAGAAATACTCGCTGGATAACTGTTGCAGCCGAGGAAGATAAGTGGAAAATAGTCTCTATTGCTACCGGCCCTTAAAAATAAATTATTATCAATATAATATAAAACCCATATTTCACTATTAGATAATTCTTGATGGAACAATTATCAAAGTGTAATTACTATCAGTTCATAACCGCATAGATAAAATAATGCAAATATATATTCAAAGAAGATGGGAAGGGGGTGTAAAAAAATATGAAGCTAACTCGTATTTTTTTAATTATTTTAGTTTTTATTTTAGTATTAAATCCGGGATTGTTAGCAGCAAATGAGGATGAAATAATTACTGTTGAGGCGGAACGTGTGTATGTTCATTATATAGATAATGCAATTATTCCGCCATTTTTTGGGACAGATACAGTTAATCGAGCATTAATTTATGGTGACTATGTACCATTGTATCTTTCCAATCCTTCAGTTTTTGAACCTTATCCAATATCTCAGTTATATAATCCGCCATATAAAATATTGTCTAGTTCTGCTGAAGGACTGATAAGTATTTGCGAAGATGAAAGTCATCCTGATCACAATTCGGCACTACTATGGCGTTCTATGGCAGACGCATTGGTAAGTATGGATAATAAGAAGAATCAAGTGCGTGATAATTTAGAATCCAGTTCACTTAATAATGCTTTAGATATAAATCATTTAGGAATTTCTTCATATACGATTGAAGGGGAAAATCCATCATCAGTATGGAAGTACGATTCAGTTAATAGCTTACAAAGGCTTTATAATACGGATTATTTAATGCAGCAGGATGCTCGGATCATTGCCCCAATGAATCAATGGAATAGTATTACCTATAATCCGGCCGAGGATTATATTGAGGCTTTTGACGAACTTTTGCATCCAGTACCGGATATGAGTTTTTTAAAAGAAGTTTTTGGGCGCAGTGGCCCTTTGGGGGATTTAGGATCAGCTCTTGCTGATGTGGCTACCCCTTACACTTTTCTTCCCGCCTTATTTATGCTTGGTATGGATATCTATTTGCAATCTCAAGAACAGATTGGTTTTCTTCATCCAACTACTACCGGTTACAAGCTATCTCCTTGTCCGGAATCAGGGATGATCATGATAAAAAATAATGGACAGCAGATGATTTACAATATTAGCGGAGGAAAAAGTGGTACTATTAAAAATATTCCCTCCGGTGATTTTGGTACTTTCTTTGTTGATGCAGTAAACAGTTTTAGTGGAGGGATAAGACCATCAGTATCTTTGATTAATGATGATATGTTAAATGGCGGCAGAGTTCAATATAACGATATATCTTCGGAATATCAATCCCAAGATTATTCTTTAAATTTAGAAAGCCATGTTGGAGTAGCGCAAAATAATCTTGAGCTTTGTAATACTGTAATATGTAAAATTCAAGGTTCTGGTCGTATAGCCATGATACCATTTAAAATAGGCAGTTGGTTTAAATGCGACCAGGATCAAAAAGGGGATATTAAAAGCAAAACAACTATAGGTGTTCGTTTTAAAGATGATGATAAATACTATACTTATGATTTAGCTAATTGTACTTTAAATAATATTAATAATAGTATTAGTGCTAATCAAAACGGAATTTTGATGTGGAGTGGAGTAATTTCTATCGATGCAGAAGAATATGGAAAAAGTCAGATTGAAGAAATATACCTTGCTCTTAATTCAAGTGCAAAAAAGACTTTCGGATTAAATAAACTGAATTGCCACACTTCCCTTTCTTTTTCGCCTTATTTTTTAAAGCCGATCATATCTTTACCCCAGGATATCGAAACCTTTTCTGGAGAAAAAGTGACCTTTCAAACCGAACCTTTAGAAGCACTTACCAATGCATCCGTAAATGTATCTTGGGAAATACCCTCGGTGGCAGAACCTTTAGAAGGATATATAACATCTCATACCTTTACCGAAATCGGTACATATGAATGTAAATTAATTATTGATCCAGAATATCAAGCTCGACCTACGGATCCCCAAGAAAAATTTTGGAATACAGATGCCGGTAAAATGGTCTGGTCTTTTCAAGTAAAGGTTTTACCTCCGGTAGATCTGGAAGTAAGCTGGGAAATGTCTCCTTGCTTTCCCTTAAATTCTAAAAATTATCCCGGACACTTATTTTATCCGTATCCGGGAAGAAAATCTTCTTTTATCTTCTATTTAACTAATAAGGGAAATAAGGATTTTTTAATTGCAGAAAATGATTCCTCTTCTCTACCTTTAACCCTTTCTTTTTATATTGATCGAGATGATAATCAAATCTTTTCTCCCCAAGAACTGGTTTGGAGCAAGCAAATAACTGGAGTGAAGGCCCAATCTAGCGTTTTTTTTAATTTGGAAAAGATTTTTTCTATGGATAAGCTGGAAGGAGACCTATATGAAGATCAGACCATCTATAAAGCGGGATTTCATCAGTGTAAGTTACAAGTCAATACTTTATCGCAAGAGAAAAACCAAAAAAATAATTTTATAATAGAAGATAAAGAATTCGTGATTTCTCCGGAAATGGCTACTCCTGATTTTGCAGTGGAAAATGCTACTTACACTATCGATCAGTATAAAAATATAGCCATAAACTTTGATTTAGCAGAAAAGTGTGTAGATACCAATATAGTAGATAAGTGGAACTCTTATCATAAAGGTGACCCCTTTGTCCCTCAGTGGGGACCAATTTCCTATGAATTATGGCTGCGAGATGGTTATCTTCTATATTCGGGAGAGGTAACTGAGCTACTTTACCATGAAACCAAATCCCTTCAGTTAGATAGTATAAATCTTAGTTATATTCCAGCAGGGAGATACGAAGTATATTTGGGAATTAATCCGACAATGCTTTCACGAAAGCTTTTACCTGAATCGAACTGGAACAACAATGACGGTCATATGGGTTGGCTTACTTTAACTGATGATACCACATCTCCTTGGTATACTAAAGGAGGTGACCGGGGTCATACCGGGTGGAAAAATATCAATCTTAAACCACCCCTAATTACCGACTTGGTTATTGATACCGCTGGGATTCCGGTGGATATGGTGTGTAATTCTAAATATTTTTATGTGCTTACCAGTTCTGGTGCGATTGAAAAATACAATACTTCTGGAGAGTTACAATATACCATTTCTGGCTTTGATGGAACACCTCTACTATCATCGGTTATGCTTCTCATTTATCCGGATACTGAAAATGAGAAATTATTAGCTTTTTCAGATGATTATAGGCTAGTTTTAATAAATACTCTGACTGGGGAAAAAATTTGGACTAGTAGTCATAGATTTACTGAAACAACCTATGGTTCTAAACCTAATCTTAAAGAATACAGTAGAACCCTTGATTTTGATGGCCGTTATTTGGTTGCTGGCTGGCCGATTGCTTTATACCGTTTTGATTCTAATATGAATGCGCCGAGTCTCTCATGGGAGAAAGAAAAATCTAATGCTTATAATGATGGTGAAGCTTTTATAATAGGAAATAGAATTTTAGCCGGGCAATATCTTTATAGCTTGAACGGCGAAGAATTAAATCGTTTTGAGTGGATAGGTAATGAGGCAATACTCCGTTTAAGCAATATCTATACTGATAGATATAATTATAACTATCTTTCCGAGCAGTTAATGGAATTAAAAAACTTTAGAAATCCAGGAAGTCTTTTTTCCAATAATTTACTTTGTGGGAGTAAAATGCAATGTTTAGATAATCAGGGGAACGAACTGTGGGTACTTCCCACTAAAATAGAACAAGAATACTACTCTCCAAATTCTACTTCCCAGTCTATTCCAGTGTATATTCGTTCCAACAGTGTCATTAATTTATGGAATGGTTCTGAAGGTTATGCTTATGGTATAAATAATCATCGACAGCTATTAGCGGTGGATCTGGAAACAGGTACCCCGGTATGGTATAGAGAATTTGTCTGTCCACCAGAACTTATAACTGATTTAAGAGAAAAAATTCCTCCTTTTATGCTCCCTCAAGTCGGTGCTTTGCTTGGTCAATCTGCTTTAACTAGGGGAGAAGGGTTTTCGGTAAATATTCAGAAAATCATTCCTTTTCAAAATTCTTTATTAATAGGAACCATTGATGGTAAGATCTATCGTCTAAGCACAGCCCATCTTGATCATTTAGAAGTTCAAGGTTATATTCCCTCCATATTTTATGGACCTTCTTCCCGATTAAAAGTTAAAATCCAAGCTTTTAATGAACCAGGAGTGGAGATACCCTTAGAAGATAAAATAGTGGTAACCGGAGATTATATTGACCAAAATCATCCAAGATATTATTATGTTCAAGAAGAAATTTCTCTTCCTGTAGGACTTCCTGATTCAAAAATGTATTTAGTAGATTATCCTAATCCCCCTTTTATAGTAACTGATAATTTTAATTTTATTGATATACAGACTTTATCTCCTCGAATTTCAGTTCCCTTGGTTATTGAAAATATCCAGTCACGTCCCCTAATAAGAAAAGATAAAGCTCAGGCAGGAAAAGAAACTGAGCTGTCTATGAACGAGGAAGCACAATTAAAATATAAACCCAAAAATAGTAATAACGATATTAGGCTTTGGTATGATGATTATGGGAAAGAAGACCTTTCCCAAGTAGTATATGAACATTCCTATCATATAATAGTAGGAATCAGAGATGCTCTGGATATACCCAAAGATTATGACTTTATAGATTTGCAGATTAATTTACCGGAAGGAATGGATACGGATAACCTAACCGTAAAAATAAATAATGAGTTGTATAGTTCATGGTCTTTAAGTGGTAATCTTCTAATTATTCATTGTTTGAATGCATTTTTAGAACAAAATACTAATAATTTAACTATAATTATATTAAAATCAACGGAGTGAATTTTTTAAAAATAAAAATATAATAATTTTCTTGGTCTATTAATTAAATAAAAATTGAAGATAGATGAAGGATGAAGATGGAGAGATAAAATATAAGGGAGTTATTTATGATGAAACATAAAAAGTCTAATAAATATTTCAAAATAGTTATTTTTATTTTAGGGGCTACTTTTATAATTTTATTTTTTGGAGCGATAAACATATTTGCTTCGGAAATTTTGTCTAGAGCAGATCAAAATTCGATCCCCAA
>NZ_PFKO01000168.1:1098-1398 GCF_002784285.1 Candidatus Infernicultor aquiphilus | reverse complement strand
CTGCCTCATTCCGCCACTTAACTGATGAGGATATTCGTTTGCCCTCTCTTCTGGCATAGGTATCTCCACTTTTTTTAGTAGTTCTACTGACTTATTTATCGCTTCTTTTTTACCAATCTTGAAATGCATCATCAAGGCTTCTGATATCTGAAACCCCACTGTTAATACAGGATTTAGCGCCGTCATAGGTTCTTGAAATATTATGGCAATTTCTTTTCCTCTTATCCCTCTCATCTCATCTTCGGTTTTTTTTAATAAGTTTTCTCCTTTAAAAATTACTTCCCCGCCAACTGTTTTTCC
>NZ_PFKO01000168.1:0-983 GCF_002784285.1 Candidatus Infernicultor aquiphilus | reverse complement strand
GCTTTAACTATTCCGTTCTCAGTTAAAAAATAGGTCTTTAAATCTTTTACTTCTAATAAAGGTTCTTTATTATTTATGATCACTTTACAATTCACCTCTCAAGCGTGGATCGAGTATATCTCTTAAAGTATCGCCAATAAGATTCCAGGCCAGAACAAAGAGAACAATAAATATTCCCGGATACAATACAGTATACCAGTATTGTCCAGCATGACCAGGAGCACCTATAATCCAATTTCTGGCAAAACTGACCATCTGTCCCCAATCTGCATATCCTACCGGTGCACCTACTCCTAAGAAACTTAAGGCGGCAGCAGTTATTACCATAGAACCGATACTCATAGTACCTTGGACCATAA
Organism: Candidatus Infernicultor aquiphilus; assembly: GCF_002784285.1. Lineage (NCBI taxonomy): Bacteria > Pseudomonadati > Atribacterota > Candidatus Phoenicimicrobiia > Candidatus Pheonicimicrobiales > Candidatus Phoenicimicrobiaceae > Candidatus Infernicultor > Candidatus Infernicultor aquiphilus. Next base: position 624 of record NZ_PFKO01000168.1, on the reverse strand, counting down.
CGGGGAATATAGTATTGGGCAATAAATGTTTCCAGATTATTTTAATATCTTTAACTCCCAGAGCTTTAGCTGCCATAACATAAGTTTCTTCTTTTGCTGATAAAATACTTCCTCTTATAAGTCTGGCATATCCCATCCATCCAAAAACAATAAGGGCAATCATAACTTTATCTAAGCCTCTTCCCAGTATAGTAGTTAATACCATAGCAGCAACCAAAAAAGGGAAAGATAAAAATATATCAGTAATTCTCATTAAACCCTCATCTATCCATCCTCCAAAATAGGCAGAAATAGAACCGATAAAAACACCAATAAACCCTGCAACTGTAACCGTGATTAAACCAATTTTGAATGCAGTTCTTGTTCCCCATATTAATCCATAAAATATATCATATCCACCTTCAGCAGTTCCACAAATCGCTTTATCATATTTTATCTCTGTGCCCATAAAGTCATATACTTCTCTTATATCATCTGACATAGGGAAACCAGGAGGTTGGGGATTTACATCCCAAGACATCCGAGGTACTTGGTAAGGATTATCTGACAAAGGTGGAGCAATTATTGGGGCAAATAAGGCAATAATGATAAAAATAAATAATAGTACAATTCCCACTAAAGAAG
>NZ_PFKO01000044.1:0-7290 GCF_002784285.1 Candidatus Infernicultor aquiphilus | reverse complement strand
AATTAAAAAACTATTTTCCTCGATTAAAAATTATCTTAATTGAGGAAAATTTCAGTACTTTAGAGGCAAGAAAAAAATATTTTGAAGCCTATCCACCTCGAGGTATTTCTAGACTTATCCCTCTATCCTTAAGAGTACCCCCTTGCCAATATGATGATTTTGTAGCAGTACTATTAGCAGAAAAGTATTTTAAAAATAAAAATAGTAGGGGCAGACCTTGTGTCTGCCCGTAAAAAGGCTCATTACATATTACTTATTACTGTATTTTGACGCGATATGCGATATGCGATATGCGATATGCGATACGAATAAATGGAGGTAAATACATTGACCAAAGTAAGGGTTTTTACTAATATTTTGAAGGCAAATGAAAATATTGCTCAAAAAAATAGAGAAATTTTTAATAAGAATAAGGTATATACGATTAATTTAATGAGTTCACCTGGGTCTGGAAAGACCAGCCTATTAGAAAGGACTATAGATTCACTAAAGAATGAATTAAGGATTGCAGTTATAGAGGGCGATCTTCAAACTACTAAAGATGCGGAGAGAATAGAAAAATATAATATCCCGGTGACTCAAATAAATACCGATGGAGCTTGTCATTTAGATGCTAATATGGTAGCTAGTGTATTAGATTCCTATAATTTTAAGGAAATAGATCTTTTTGTTATTGAAAATGTGGGCAATTTAGTCTGTCCAGCAGGATATGATTTAGGAGAAGAGGATAGAGTAGTGATGGTAAGTATTCCTGAAGGAGACGATAAACCAATAAAATACCCCTTGATATTCCATAATGCAAATGTATTAATAATAAATAAGATTGATCTATTACCTTATACTAATTTTAATAGGTTAAAAGTTAAAGAAGATGCCTTAAATATAAATCCCAATTTAAAAATATTCGAAATTTCTTGTCAGACTGGGGAAGGCTTAGAAAATTGGTTTATCTGGTTAAAAGAGCAGGTAAGTAAAAAGAAGAGGTGAAAATTAGAGAGAATATCATAATCAAAGGTATAGTTCAGGGGGTTGGGTTTCGCCCCTTTATTAAAAAATTAGTAAAACCTTTCCATCTATACGGGTGGGTGCTTAATTCTAACCAGGGTGTAGAGATTGAGGCAGAAGGAGAAGAAAAAGAATTAGATAAATTGGTCCAGGACATTTACGAGAAACTTCCCCCTTTAGCTCGTATCGAAAAGATGGAAATTACCAAATTGCCACTTTTAGGTTATAAAGGATTTTCCATTAAGAAGAGTATAGTTAAAGAAGAAGATAGTTTTGTCTTAGTTTCCCCGGATATTAGTATCTGTGAAGATTGTCTACAAGAATTATTTGATCCTCATAATCGACGTTTTCGTTATCCTTTTATAAATTGTACTAATTGTGGCCCCCGTTTTACCATTATAAAAGATATACCCTATGACCGTGAAAAGACTACTATGGGCGTTTTTAAGATGTGTCCTCAATGTCAGAATGAGTATGATAATCTGGAAGATAGAAGATGCCATGCTCAACCTAATGCATGTGCTGAGTGTGGTCCAAAAGTATTTCTTTACCGCAATAAAAGAAAATTAAAAAATATCGATCCTATAAAAGAAGCAATTAGATTATTAAAGAAGGGAAAAATTGGTGCAATTAAGGGATTAGGAGGTTTTCATTTAGCCTGCGATGCTACTAACCATAGAGCAGTATCTAAATTACGTCTTTTAAAAAATAGGGAGGCCAAACCTTTTGCTCTAATGTCTCTCAATTTAGAAAAGATTAAACAATTTTGTGAAGTTAAACCGGAAGAAGAAGCATTGCTGATCAATCGAGCTCGGCCCATTGTTCTTTTAAAAAAGAAGAAGGATAATTTAATTTCGCCAATGGTGGCACCAAACAACAATTATTTGGGAGTGATGTTACCCTATACCCCCCTTCATTATCTTTTATTAAAAGAAGAAATATTAGCTTTAGTTATGACCAGTGGTAACCTTGGAGATCAACCAATAATTAGTGATAATCAGAAAGCTTTAGAAAAATTAAACCAAATAGCTGATTTTTATCTTCTATATAATCGAGATATCTTTAACCGTTGTGATGATTCTGTAGTAAAAATTATAAATAATGATAAAGTGTTTTTTCGAAGGTCAAGAGGATATGTTCCTGACCCTATTATCCTTAACTTCCCATTAAAAGAAGTATTAGCTTTAGGTGGGGAACTAAAAAATACCATTAGTTTTTCTAGAGAAAATTATGTTTTTTTAAGTCAGTATTTGGGTGATTTAAAAAATGTAGATACTTTAAATTTTTTTAAAGAAGCTATAGTGAATTTGCAGAAAATATTTAGAGCCAACCCTGAAATTATTGCTTGTGATCTCCACCCTGATTATCTATCTACTCAATATGCAGAAGAAATAAGAGCTAAAAAGGGAGTAAAAATAGTCAAAGTTCAGCATCATCAGGCTCATATAGTAAGTTGTATGGCCGAAAATAATATTACAGAAACAGTGATTGGGGTAGCCTATGATGGTACAGGTTACGGAGATGACGATAATGTTTGGGGAGGAGAATTTTTAATCTGCGATTTAAAAAGATATTCCCGAGTAGGTCATTTAAAGTATTTTTCCTTACCTGGGGGAGATAAAGCTATTTTAGAACCCTGGAGGATAGCTTATAGTTATTTATATTCTATTTATGGCTCAAAAGCCAAGAAAATTAAAATAGATTTTAATCGTAGGATAGAGAACAAAAAATTATTGATCATCGAAAAGATGATAGATCAAAAAATAAATTCTCCTCTTACTTCAAGTTGTGGACGTCTTTTTGATGCTATATCTTCCTTATTAGGAATAAGAGATGAGGTAAGTTACGAGGGACAAGCGGCTATGGAATTAGAATCACTTTGTACGGTCAGAATTAAGGAGAGATATAAATTTAGTATTTATAAAGAAGGGGAGAAATTTATTATTGATCCTCAAGAAATTTTTATAAATGTAGTTAATGATCTTAAAAAGGGGATAGATAAAAGAGTAATAGCGGTTAAATTTCATAATACTGTTGCAGAATTTACAGTTGATTTATGTGGTAGAATAAGAAAAAAATCCAGTATTAATAAAGTTGCTTTAAGCGGAGGAGTATTTCAAAATCGTTATTTAACCGAGAAAATCATTTCTCTATTAAAAAAAGATGATTTTCAGGTGTATATTCAGAGAAAAGTTCCTCCCAATGACGGAGGAATATCTTTAGGACAAGCAGTAGTAGCGGGGAGTGAATAGCGTATAGAATACAGTGATAAGTAATGAGTAATGTGTGAATAGTGACAAGTTTCGGGTTACAGGTTACTTGTTACATATTACATTACATAGCTTATTGGTCAATCGGAGAATTGGTCAATCGATCAATTGGTGAATTGAATTAGAGGTGAAGAAAATGTGTTTAGCGATACCGGGAAGAGTTAAGAAAATATTTAATGACCATACCGCCGAAATAGAAATTGGGGGAATTATCAAAAGAGCAAGTTTAGATCTAATTCCCAAAGTTGAAGTGGGAGAGTATGTACTTTTGCATGCTGGTTTTGCTATTGAAGTAATCAATCAAATAGAGGCTTTAAAAATATTTGAGGCTTGGGAGGGTAAAATAGATTGAAATATATTGATGAGTATAGGGATAAAAGAATAGCTCAAAACATCTTACAAAAAATTAATATTATTTCCAAAAAAAAGGTAAATTTAATGGAAGTTTGTGGAACCCACACGGTAGCTATATTCAGAAATGATATCAAAAAAATATTACCTACCAATATTAATCTTATTTCTGGGCCGGGTTGCCCAGTATGTGTTACTCCCGTTTCCCATATTGATGAGATAATTAGTTTATCCCGAAAAGAAGATTTTATTATAACTACTTTTGGAGATATGATCAGGATTCCAGGTTCTACTTCTACTTTAGAGAAAGAAAAAACTAATAGTGCAGACATTAGAATTGTTTATTCTACTTTAGATGCTTTAAAAATTGCCCAAAATAATCCTTCCCAAGAGGTTATTTTTATGGGGGTGGGTTTTGAGACAACTTCTCCTACTATAGCCAGTGCAATATTAAAAGCCCAAGAAGGTAAAATTAATAATTTTTCTGTTTTGAGTGTAGCCAAGATTATGCCTCCAGTAATGAAAGCTTTATTAGAAAGTAAAGAGGTAAATATTGATGGGTTTATTTGCCCCGGACATGTAAGTGCCATTATTGGGAGTCAACCTTTTAATTTTATTGCTGCTCAGTATGGAGTTCCTTGTGTCATCTGCGGATTTGAACCATTAGATATTTTAGAAGGTATTTATATGCTTATTAATCAAATTGAAAATGATAAAGCAGAAGTGGAAATTCAATATAAACGCGTAGTTAAACCAGAAGGGAATAGGATTGCCCTAGAGAGAATTAATGAGGTATTTAAAGTGGTTGATTCTAATTGGAGAGGGATAGGCAATATCCACCATAGTGGTTTAGAGATAAAAGATAAATATAATCAGCATAATGCCAGAAGATTTAAAGTGGAAATAGAAGAAACTAAAGAAACAAGAGGATGTCGTTGTGGCGAAGTCTTAAGGGGAATAATTATTCCTCCTGAATGTCCTCTCTTTGGAGAGATTTGTACCCCTGAAGACCCCCAAGGTGCTTGTATGGTTTCCAGTGAAGGCACCTGTGCCGCCTATTATAAATACAGTAGGGGCAGACCTTGTGTCTGCCCGTAATAAGGCAGACCTTGTGTCTGCCCGTAAAAAGGTAGATCCTGTATCTACCTTTAACAGGTTTAGGAGATGTTGTCCATGAACATTAAAAATAAGAAGTGTAATCGTCAGTCTATTCGTCTTCATGGATACAATTATTCCTATCCTGGAGCATATTTTATAACGATATGTACCCCAGAACAGAAAATGTTGTTAAAATTTAAATATGTGCAGGTAATGATTCATTCTGTTTGGAATAGTTTACCCGATAGATTTCCTTCTGTAAAATTAGATGAATTTGTAATAATGCCAAATCACGTGCATGCAATTTTGTGTATAAATACAGTAGGGGCAGACCTTGTGTCTGCCCGTAATAAGGCAGACCTTGTGTCTGCCCCACCGCTTAGTCGTATTATTCAAGCATTTAAATCAATTACAACTTATAAATATATTTTAGGGGTGAAAATAAATAATTGGCCAATGTTCAATAAACGCCTATGGCAACGGAATTATTATGACCATATAATACGTAGCGAGGAATCGTTGAATTGCATTAGAGAATATATTATTAATAATCCAACTCGATGGGAATTTGATAAGGAAAATCCTCGGGGTAAAATAGATAAAAAAGAGGAAGATTTTTGGAAGGAAATACACTCTCAACCTAAAATTAGGGCAGACATAAAGTCTGCCCCTACAAGGCGTTAATAGCAAAAATCCAAGGAAATAAAATTAACGAATGGAAGGGAAAAAAATAATGAAGGAAGATAAAATATTGCTAAGTCATGGTAGCGGAGGTAAATTATCTTATAAGCTAATCAAGGAATTATTTTTAGCTAATTTTAATAATAATTATTTGAAAAAACTTGATGATGGTGCGATATTAAATATAGATGGATTAAATTTGGCTTATACTACTGATTCTTATACCGTGGACCCTTTGTTTTTTAAAGGAGGGAATATTGGAGAGTTAGCAGTTTATGGTACAGTTAATGATTTAGCAATGTGTGGAGCAACCCCTTTATATTTAAGTTGTTCTTTTATTATTGAAGAGGGGATGCCTTTAAGTTTATTAGAGAAGATTGTCTTCAGTATGAAAAAAGCCTCAGCGATTGCCAGAGTAGATATTGTAACTGGAGATACTAAAGTAGTGAATAAAGGAGCGGCAGATAAAATATTTATTAATACTTCAGGTTTGGGAGTAGTGGAAGATGGAGTAAATGTTTCTGGAAGTAATGCTCAATTAGGAGATATAATTATCATAAATGGTCCTATAGGCAATCACGGGATTGCGGTTTTATCAGAAAGGGAAGGCTTAAAATTTGAAACAGAGATCCAAAGTGATACTGCTCCACTTTCTTCTTTAGTCGCAGATATATTAAAAGTTAGTAAAGATATTCATGTCCTAAGAGATCCTACTCGGGGAGGTTTGGCTACTACTTTAAAGGAGATAGCTCTATCTTCAAAAGTAGATCTAGAAATAAATGAAGAAGATATCTATATTCAGGAAGAGGTAAGAGCAGCATGTGAAATATTAGGTTACGACCCCTTATACCTGGCCAATGAAGGAAAATTGGTAGCCTTTGTTCCATTAGAGATGGTTTCTGATATCTTAATAAAGATGAGAAAAAATAAATATGGTAAAGAATCAAAAGTTATTGGGAAAGTATTAAAAAGTTCAGAAGGAAAAGTTTATCTTAATACTATCATTGGTGGAAAAAGAATAGTCGATATGCTAACTGGTGAACAATTGCCCAGGATATGTTAGTCAATTAACCTATTCCCCAATTCACTAATTCACCAATTAAAATTAGATAGCATACTAAAGATGATAATTTAATAGCAGGATTTTTTTATAATTCGTCGAATAAAATGTATAATAAATAACGTATAAGGAGCAGCATATAGAAATACAGTGATAGGTAATATGTAATGAGTAATGAGTTAATGTTTTAAGTTTAAAAAAAACAGATTACTTTTCACATATTACAGATTACACGACTTGCTGGAGGACCGGGAAACTTGCTAATTAAACTAATTGGGTAATTGGCCAATAGGAGAATTGGTGAATTGATATATTGGTAAATTTTTATAAAGGTGGTTATAAATATGAAAGATAAAAAGGAAAGTGCTTATGTTAGATTAGCACGAGAGACAATTGAAAATTATATAAAATATGGAAATATAATTTCTCCTCCCCAAGATTTACCTGAAGAGATAATAAATCAAAAGGCTGGAGCATTTGTTTCTCTTAAAAAATATGGAAATTTAAGAGGATGTATCGGTACTTTTTTACCGACTGAAGAAAATATAGTTGCTGAGATTATCAGAAATGCTATTAGTGCAGCTACTGGTGACCCTCGTTTCCCTCCAGTAACGATTTCTGAATTAAATGATTTAACTATTTCAGTTGATATTTTATCTCCTCCCGAAGAAGTTGAGGATATCTCCCAACTTAACCCCAAGAAATATGGGGTAATTGTAAGTAGCGGTTTTAAAAAAGGATTGCTATTGCCTGATTTAGAAGGTGTAGATACAGTAGAGGAGCAGATTGATATTACTAAACGTAAAGCGGGTATTTATCCTGGTG
>NZ_PFKO01000307.1:0-1383 GCF_002784285.1 Candidatus Infernicultor aquiphilus | reverse complement strand
ATTTCATATATATTTTCTCCTATTTTATATTAACTTTCCCCTAATTCTGGATTCCCATTTTCATGGGAATGACACATAACGTTCTCGGCACAAACGAAGTTGCGAACTAATTTTGGCTTTAACCGTTTTTGCCGTGTTATCTGCCGATGCAGGGAATCAATTAATAAAAATATTCTTTTCCTGATTTTGTCTTATAGGTCTTATAAAGAATATACAGCCATAGAAATTTCGCTTTCTGCTTTTCTTCTGCCACAAATACTTGATTCGATAGTTTTTAGAACATTAGCAGTGTAATATCTGGTGCCGCACTTTTTACACACACCAACTGGCACATTTTTAATTAGAACATACCTTTCTCCTACCTTTCGGGGTAAGTCCACTATTTTTTCAACAATTGAGCCATTACAATATTCACACCGTTCATCATCCCAGAATCCCAAGTTAATCCCTCCTTTTATTAAGTTGGTCAAGAAGATTGCCAAATCTGAGGGTTTTTGTTTCATTTCTATTCCTCGATAAGCCCTTCAACAACCTTATCTATTTTATTAATAAAATCCTCTGCTTCCTCAAGCCAGGTCCTTACCTTTTCCTCTTCAAATTCAACAAAATCTCCATAATCAGCTTTCTGTCTGAAATCAAACATTTTGCTATAAAAATCAGCAAGTTTCTCTTTCACAATTCCTATTTTTACAAATTCTCTATTAAACAGGCTTCTTACACCAGAATGCTTTGCAGAGGAAAGCTTCTTTGTCAAAAGAAGTGCAACTACTTCATAGAATATCGCATAGTATATCCTGTTAACAGTAGAAAAAAGGCGGGCATGTTCAAACATTACCTTTGCATCATTTAAAGTCTCCCTTGCCCTTTTTCTTTTGTAATTTACAAGTTCTATATTCATCTTTCACCTATGATATTGCCACCCCTTCTTTATCAACATTCCAGTGCAGTGGCATTGCCTTCCCTAAGGGTGAATCCCAGAATTTCTGCGGATACACTATAGTCCCAAAGATCACATCATACTTAAGTTCAATCTTAAAGGCAGTGCTGAAAATTTTCTCCTCTAAAGTATTATTCACTTCTCTGTTTAAAAGAACCAAAACATCAATATCTGATTCTTCATTAGAATCCCTCCGTGCCTTTGAGCCATAAAGGACAATTTCTGCATCCGGAAATCTTTCGAGCAATCTCTTTTTTAATTCCAGCAGAGCCTTTTTTTCATTCTCCTTTAAATTTAATTGTTCTAAGTTTTTCATTTTTCCACCTCTAATACCAGTACCAGGCAATAATCTTTTCGCCCCATAAAAGGGTGATAAGTGAACCTAAGGCAATGAATGGCCCAAAGGGTACCATATCTTCTTTACTTTTAATCTTCGACAAAATTAA
>NZ_PFKO01000204.1:0-7413 GCF_002784285.1 Candidatus Infernicultor aquiphilus | reverse complement strand
ATATTTAAAAAAGATATGGAAAATTTGATTTCCTCTTTAAGAAAAAAAATTCCTCTTATCTTTGAAAGTAAAAGATATCAAGCTAATAAAAAATCTATTATAGAAGATTTAAAAAATAAACAAAAAGAGATGGTAAAAAAATTTGAAAAAAGAGTTAATAAAGAAAATTTTACCTTAGTTCAAATTCAAATGGGAATTTATACTAAACCAGAAATTCTACCTATAATTACTGGTAAACCAATAAATTTAGATAAATTAGAATCGATGGTAGAATTGAAACAATTCTCTGAAAAAGATTTTAAGATAATTCAAAAGAAATATAATGAATTATCATCTCAATTGAGTGAGATATCCAAAGAAATTAGTAATATTGAGAAAGATCTAAACCAAAAATTATTTTCCTTAGACTATAAAATGGTTTCACCTATGGTAGAAGAATTGATATCTGAATTAAAGGAAAAATACAAAAATAAAAAAATAAACCTATACTTAGATGAAATTAAAGAAAATATATTAAATAATATCGAAAAATTCCAGGAAAAGAAAGAAAAAGAAACCCCGGTTATCCCAGGATTGGTTATCCGTCCTGCAAAAGACAACTTTAAAGAATATGAAGTAAATGTAATTGTAGATAATTCTGAAACAAAGAACTCGCCAATAATCATCGAAACTAACCCTTCTTATAAAAATCTGTTTGGCAGCATTGAAAAAACCTTAGATAAATTTGGACACTGGAGAACAGATTTTACCAGAATAAAAGTAGGCTCACTTTTAAGGGCTAACGGTGGATTCTTAGTATTAAATGCTTACGATACCTTAATTGAACCAGGAGTGTGGCCGGCATTAAAAAGAAGTTTATTACATAGAAAAATAATAACTCAAACCTATGATCCCTTTTATATGTTTACCACCTCTGCTTTAAAACCTGAACCAATAGAATGTAATACCAAAGTTATTATGATTGGCGATCCTTTTCTTTATTACCTTCTTTATTCAGGTGATGAAGATTTTAAAAAAATTTTCAAAGTTAGAGCTGACTTTGACTCCATAACTAAAAAAGATAACAATAGTATTTATCAATATACTTGTTTTATCCAAAACATCTGTCAAAGAGAAAAATTAAGACCATTTGATAAAAGTGGCCTATCTGCAATTATCGAATATGCTGTCCGTTTATCTGGCAGACAAAATAAAATGTCCACTCAGTTTAATAATTTAGTAGATGTCTTAAGAGAAGCTAGTTATTGGGCTAAAGAAGACGATAGCCCTATAGTTAATGAGAAATACGTAGATAAAGCTATAAATGAAAAGATTGAACGGCTTCGATTAGTAGAAGAAAAAATTCAGGAAATGATAGAAGATGGAACTATAATGATTGATTGCCAAGGAGCGGTAACTGGACAAGTTAATGGTTTAACTGTATATGACTTAGGTGAATACTCTTTTGGTAAACCTACTCGTATAACCGCAAAAACTTCTATGGGAAGAGCAGGAATAATAAATATTGAAAGAGAAGCTGATTTGAGTGGTAAAACCCATAATAAAGGAGTACTCATCTTGAGTGGTTATCTTAGAGCAAAATATGCTCAAGATAAGCCTTTAACTGTCAGCGCCAGTATCTGCTTTGAACAATCTTATAGTGGTGTAGAAGGAGATAGTGCCTCTTCTACAGAAGTTTATGCTTTACTTTCCAGTTTGGCTGACTTACCATTAAGACAAGATATCGCCATCACTGGCTCTATTAATCAAAATGGAGAGATTCAACCTATAGGGGGAGTAAATCAAAAGATTGAAGGTTTCTATGAGGTGTGTAAATCTAAAACACTTACTGGAACTCAGGGAGTAATCATACCTGCTCTTAATATTTTAGATTTAATGTTACGAAAAGATGTGGTAGAAGCGATAAAAGAAGGAAAATTTCATGTTTACCCGATAAAAACCATTGACCAGGGGATTGAAATATTAACGGGAGTAAAAGCCGGGGAGAGAAAAAATGATGGAAATTTTGAAGAAGATACAGTAAATTATTTAGTTGATAAAAAATTAACTGAATTTGCTAAAAAATTAAAAGAATTTGGTACAGAAATGAAATAATAAGAATAAGTCAAAAATATTTTTATTAAAAAAGAGGATTTTTAAAAATAATGTTGAATATATAAGTATAAATTCTTTTGGTAAATTTCTTCGATTTTATCCGTAAAATTATAAAATATTAAAAAAGAAAGGGTGATATATATGCATAAAAATAAATTAAAAGCAAATTTGGTATTTTTTTTAATTTTTTTTATAATCTTTTTTGCCACTACTGCCTTCGCTAACTACGAGACAGAAAAATTACTACAAGAAATTATAGAAAGCAAAGAAGCAAAACCTGATACCTTCACCTATATTAATATGGGTAATTTTTATTGTTCGTTGGATCTATATGAACCCGCTGAAAAAGAATACGAAAAAGCTTTAAATATAGATAAAACAAATATATTAGCCAGGATAAATCAGAGTTATGCTTTGTATAAAATGGGAGAAAGAGAATCAGCCCTTACCAATCTATCTCAAATTATTACCGAGGACCCTAATAATGCCTTTGCTTATTATGTAAAAGGGATGATCTATAAAAATACGCTCGAATATGATTTAGCCATCAAGGAATACGAAAAAGTTGTTGAACTTATTCCTCAAAATGACAAGCTTATTTCCGAATTAGCTCAACTCTACCAGGATAATGACCAATTTATTGAAGCAACGGAAACTTATATAAAATTGGGTAAGCTTAAACCCAGCCCTCATATCCTGGACAATTTTTTAGCTTACCAGGTAAGTGCTACTGGTTATTTAAATTTAGGTGATTATTATAGTAGTATAGGGAACATTGATCAAGCGATATCTGCCTATAACAAAGTTACTCAATTTAGTGAGGATAAACGGTCAATAGCTATAGCCTATTATCGATTAGGACTTATTAATCTAAAAGGCAAAGAATACAAACAAGCTATAATGGAAAAAGTATTATCCCAAAAATTTTACCCGCTATACATCGAAGATTTCACTTTTGATAATTTTGCTCAAGCCTTTATTGAAATAGGTGATATGCATTATAATGCGGGAGAGCTCCAAAACGCTTATCAAAACTATGAAATTGCTTTACAATTAGCAGACTCAAATTATATTCTTTCTGAAGCACATTATAAATTAGGCTTATCTTATTACCGCAGTCAAGATTATGAAAATGCCGTAAGAGAAGGAGAAATTGCCTTAAGCCTAAACCCCGAATATTTATCTGACCAAGAAAGATTAATCGATCTTTTAATTGCTAACTCCTGGTCTAATCTTACTAAAAAAATAACAATTAGCAATTAGTGATGAGTAATAGTCAATAATTTTTAATAAATAAAATCGAGGTGAAAGAAATGAAAGCAAATAAAATAATTAAAGGTTTAACTCTAATACTTATAGGAATAATCTTCTTAGCCAATACTTTAGGAATATTAGACTGGTCTGTATGGTCAAATATATTTAAACTCTGGCCTCTGCTTTTAGTAAGTTTAGGCTTATCTTTAATTTTAAGAGGAAAGGGCCTTTCTTTTTTAGGACCACTAATTATATTACTGGCAATTATATTAGGAGCTGGAGCAATTTATATGGGAATTAATTTTGAAGGGAAAATAGTAAGTGAAGTAAAAACCCTAAGTCGAGAAATAATCGTCGAAGTTCAAAAAGCCCCGGAAGCTGAATTAGTTCCGGAAGTTAAAACACCCTCTGAGACTGAAACAGCTCCAGAAGTTGAATCAGTTCAAGAAGCAGAAGTAACTCCCGAAGTTAAAGAATCCCCTAAAATCGAAAAAGCTTCCATTGAATTAAAATTTGACGTAGGTAAACTTACCCTAAACGAATCTACCCCCCTACTTTATGAATGCATTTCTCAATATAGATATAAAGAATTTGAACCTTTTGAAAAATTCTCCCGTACTGAAAAAGAAGCCAATATCATTATTTATCATTCACCAGTAACTAAAAAAAGAATTTCTAATGATATTAAAAATAATTGGGAATTAAAATTAAATAATCAAATAATATATAATCTATCTATTGAAACGGGAGCTATCAATATGGAGAGTAACTTATCAGGATTTAAAGTAGAAAAACTTTACATTAAAAGTGGAGTAAGCAATATTAACTTGGTGGTTCCTAAATATAATTCTAAAATAATTATAGATACGGGAGCATCTAATATTGATATTGCCATACCTGAAAATGTGGGAGCAACAGTGAATATTGATTCGGGAATTTCTGCCAAAGACCTTGACATTAAAGACTTCACTAAAAAAGATGGTACTTACATTTCCAATAATTATAATTACTCAGAATTTAAAACAACCATAGAGATTGATTGTGGGGTTTCCAATATAGATGTTAATTATATTGATATTCCCTGATAGCCATATCATTACACACCAAAAAGTAAATAAAATAGTAAGGGGTATGATGCATCATACCCCTTACTATTTTATAGCAATTTTACAGATAAATGTTATGATATAAAATAAGTTCAAGTCTCTTAGTATGATAACCTATAAAAATAAATCCATTATTGCGGAGTACGGTAAGTCAATGAAACTAATTCTGGTTGATATCCCTAATTTTGAGCCTGAAATAAATTTCGAAATCGAAAAAAAGATTTTGGAAATAGGCAAACCAGATAGTTTTATCTTAAGGTTCTGGCAAAATAACCCATGTGTGGTTTTGGGAAAATTTCAAAAAGAAGAATATGAAGTAAATCTTGAATACATTAAGAAAAAGAATATTCCGGTCTTCAAAAGATTTACTGGAGGCGGTACTGTTTTCCATGATCAAGGAAATTTAAATATAACCTTCTGTAAAGAAAAAGAAAATATTCTATTTTCAAAATATGTCTTAGAAGAAGCAAAAGGAATAACAGAGATAATTTTAAAAGGGATAAAAGAAGTCTACAAAAATTGTGAAGTCAAGGAAAGAAATTCGATCTTTTTGGGAGAAAAGAAAATTTTAGGTTCTGCTATTGCTCAAAAAAATAATAAATTTTTTTATCACGCCTCACTTCTTATAAATTCTAACTTAAAAGAATTGAAAAAAGTAATAAACTGGGAAGAAAAATATCCCGAAAATACCAGGTCTCCCATTAAAAGCCAGAGAAGCAAAGTCACCAACCTTTCATTTTACACTCCTTTGACCATAGATATGGTAAAAGAAAAAATATTGAAAAATTTTCTACAAACACTTAGAATAGAAGAAAATAATGTAAAAAAAATTTACAATAATGATTTTTTTGAAGATAAAAAATAATTTTTAATTGGTAGAGTTGATTTATTATTTTAGGGATTGGATAAAATGACAAAAGATCATAAAAACTTAAAAAATATAGAACCAGTAAGGGTATCTCCTGAAGAGTTAAATAGAAGAAGGGAAACAAATAAAGTTTGGTTCTCTTCAATCGTTTCCCTTTTGGAAAAATTTATTTCCAAAATAAAAAAGAAAGATTTTTTTATTTCCTTTATAGATTCTGATAGAGTCGTTTTAAAAACAATTTCACCAAGTGGAGGAGAGGGAGTTTTCACAGAAGGTGTTGTTATCAACGAAGAATTTTTTGGAACTACCTCGATAGAGTGTTCTCTTACTCGCAATGAAGAAGTAGAAGTAATAGGATCTGATCATACCTTATTGCAATTAAAAGATTGGGCTTGCGCTTCTTCCCCGATTCATGATTCCGAAGGAAATATTTACGGGGTTATATCTTTTACCTCAAAATTAAATAATTATCCAGATTATGGATTAGGAATCATCTCCTCCCTTTCTCAAGCAATAGAAAAAGAGGTAAGATGGAGAGAAATATCAGAATATTTTAAACTCTCTAAAAAATACCTGGATATAATAAGTAAAGGGACAAAAGATGGAATTATATGTCTTGATGAAGAAGCAAAAATCTTATACATGAATGAAGCTGCCGGAGAAATACTCCACGTTGATATAAAAAACTCATTAGGAAAATTTATTGTGGATATTGTAGATTTTAACCCGGTTATTTTATCTGTCTTTAAAACACATGAAGGTTACACTGACCAGGAGTTTATTATCAATAGTCCTCTTTGGGGAACACTTCATTTTATAAAAAGCGCCGTAGTGGTAAGAGACGAAAAGGGAAATTTTGCCGGAGTAATAGATTTCTTCAGAAAAATAGGCAGAGTAAGAAAATTTGTCACCTCATATATTGGCGCCCAGGCAAAATTTAATTTTTCAGATATCATAGGTACCAGTCTTAAATTGAAAGAAGCAATTAGAATTTCTAAAATTGCCTCAAAATCTAATTCCAACGTCTTAATTCTGGGAGAAACCGGCACCGGGAAAGAAATGTTCGCTCAAGCCATCCACTATGAGGGGTTAAGAAAAAATGGACCTTTTATGGTGATAAACTGTGGAGCAATACCGCGGGAACTTGCCGAAAGTGAATTCTTTGGGTATGAGCCTGGGTCGTTTACCGGAGCAGATAAAAGAGGAAGACCGGGGAAATTCGAGTTAGCCAATAGAGGCACTATTTTCCTTGATGAAATCGGTGAGTTTCCCCTGGGACTTCAGGTAAAACTTTTAAGAGTTCTTCAGGAAAGAAGCATTACTAGAATTGGAGGTACAAGGGCAATTGCGATAGATATCAGGATAATAGCTGCCTCCAATAGAGATTTATCAAAAGAAATAGATAATGAAAATTTCAGAAAAGACCTGTACCACAGGTTAAATGTAATACAAATTAATCTCCCTCCTCTAAAAGATAGAACTGAAGATATTCCAATTTTAGTGAATTATTTTGTGGAAAAGCTTTCTGTAAAATTACAAAAAAATATAAAAAAAGTAGATGATTCATTTATTAAACCTTTAACTACTTATCACTTCCCGGGAAACGTTAGAGAGCTTGAAAACATCATAGAAAGGGCGTTAAACATTTGCGAAAATAATGAATTAAATATATCTCATCTCCCCCGTGAAATAATAAAAAATAATCCTTCTCTTAAATCTATAGATGAAATAAAAAGAGAATCCTTAATTCAAGTTCTTCAAGATACAAAATGGAATATTTTAAAAACGGCAAAAATCCTGGGGATATCAAGGCCTACAGTTTATCACCATATCAACAAGTGGCATATTCAAAAAAAATCCTAAAAATATCTTTATTATTCAATTTTCCTTTTAATAAATAACTTTCTATAGTGTAAATATATTTTACATAGAAGTGTAAAAGAATATTTTATAATTTTACACTTCTATGTTAAGCCTTCCCTTAAACTCCTTATAAAATAATGTCTTTCCAAATTAATGAATCTTGGCACAGAATTTGCTTCTATACTTCTAATAGAATTTCAAGAAATACACATGGAGGTAATGATATAT
>NZ_PFKO01000205.1:0-1380 GCF_002784285.1 Candidatus Infernicultor aquiphilus | reverse complement strand
TTTAAACTAAAAACCGTGTCATCTGAAAATGTAATACCCTTTTGAGACATAAGAAATTTAACAAACTTTTTGGCATCATCCCCAATAAGTGACAAAACGTACTTATTTACAATTTTATTATTATTTCCTTTAAATATTTCCCAATTACTTCCCCATTGATATAATACAAAAATACATCCTCCATCTTTTTCTGTAATTTCTTCAAATATATCTCTTTTTTCATCAACAAAGTATTTTTTCAATCGGTTAGCAACTTCGTTTTGCAATTTATCGAGATTTACTGATTCATAAATATTATGAAATAACCCACCCCCTCTTCTTTGACATAAATGAACTATAAGAACAGCAAATGGAAGATATTGGGTATCCATAACAACTTCTTCTAAAACAGATTGTATTTTATCTTTTTCTATTTTGTCATTAACAAGCAATAGCAAAAGACTAATTGAATTGTGATATTCAGAACCTCCAATACTTCCTTCACCTTTTATAGAAAACTTACCTGCATTTTTATATATAACTCTTATTATTTCATAAATCGCTTCTTTTGGTATTCTGTCTATAAATACCTTAAGTTTATTGAAAAATTTCGAAAGTATTGATTTTTTTTGAAGTTCAAATATTGTTTTAGAAATTACATTTTCTTTTTTTACGTTTTCTGTTGAAAGCCATGCATCTAAAGTTATTTCTATAAAATCATCGGATATATCCGATGATGGTACTTTTAACATAAAATATTTTCTAAAAGACTCTGGATGGGTAATTCTTTTTTCTGCCCTATAACTTGCTGCCATATCACTACCATATTCTATTCCACCACCGCTTAGAGCATTTTTCACTTCAATGAAAAATATATCCTTTAATAATTCTTTTATAACTTCTCCTTCTTTTTCATTCTTAATAAACTCATTAATATGTTCATTAATCAACTTATATTTTTTATTTGCTTCTAAATAAGCAAAGGGAGATAAAAAATAAATCTCAGTACTCCATTTTGAAGGGATATAGAACCAAGGATTATGCCAAATATCGTGATATATCCTGGAGTAAAAAACCCTTATTACCTCCAGAATTAAAAAATCATGTAAATTTACTTCATTCTTAATCGGCGGAAGCGTTGAACGTAAGCCATTTAGATATCTTTTTACGCGACGCAATGTTTTAAATATTTTTTTGACTTGTGTCTGATAAATAAGTGAAAAAGTTTTATTAAGTTTTTCTCTTCTTTCTTTGGAAATTACTAATTCATCAAAAAGTTTTTCTATATGATTATCTAAAAACTGATCAATATATTGCTGTTCAATTGCCGGTAATGGGATTGGTTTCTGTATGATTTTTTCCAAGAATTCCGGATCCATTTTCAAATTATCCTTAAGATAG
>NZ_PFKO01000285.1:478-26513 GCF_002784285.1 Candidatus Infernicultor aquiphilus | reverse complement strand
CCCCTACATTTTAATTTATTTTTATTTTCTTACCATTTTATGGTTTTCATACCATAAATTATGGGTTATTAACCATAAGAGTGTTTGACATATATATTTTATAATTTGTATCAGTATTTTTATTTCGTAGGGGTCGGATTTATCCGACCCAAGTTATTTGGGTTTTTTTTAACGGGTTCGATAAATCGAACCCCTACAGGAATTGCAATGAATCATATCCTTTATGTAGGGTGAAGGTCATATTCTTTAATCTTTAGATAGAGGGTTTTATAATTTATCTTTAATAATTTAGCTGCTTTAGTCTTATTCCAATAAGTTCTTTTTAAAACTTCTAAAATAATTCTTCTTTCCGTATCTCGAGAAAGTTGGCTAATATTTTTTTTAAGGGAGAAGTCATTAGGGAAATTACTCTGGTCTTTTTCCGATAGGAGGGTAGGCATCAGGTCTGCCCCTATTTTGTTCTCTTTGATATAAAAAGGTAAATGCTCTGGTAGAATAATATCTTCAGCCATAATAATTGCCTGCTGAATAATATTTTGAAGTTCCCGAACATTACCTGGCCAGAAATAATTTATCAGCAACTTCATACTTTCTTCCGAGATATGCTTAATATTCTTTCCAAATATCGGGTTAAACTGATTTAGAAAATGCAAAGCTAATAAGGGTATGTCTTCTTTCCGCTCCTTTAAAGTAGGAAGGAAGATAGAAAAAACATTTATACGATAATATAAGTCTTCTCTAAAAGTTCCTCTTTTTATATCCTCTTCTAAATTGGTATTACTGGCAATGATCATCCGCACGTCAATTTTAATCGGATACTTTTCTCCGATGCGGTTTATCTCCCCTTCCTGAAGTGCTCTTAATAACTTAGCTTGAATATTAAATGATAAATTACCAATCTCATCTAAAAAAAGTGTCCCGCTTTGCGCTAATTCAAATTTACCTATTTTTTTCGCTATTGCCCCGGTGAAGGCTCCCTTAGTATGACCAAATAATTCACTCTCTATCAAAGTCTCTGGCAAGCTGGCGCAATCAACGGCTATAAATGGTCTATCTCTTCTGGGACTATATTGATGAATAGTCTTCGCAATTAATTCTTTCCCTGAACCGCTATCTCCTCTAATCAACACAGTAGCATTGGTGGGAGCAACCTTTTCAATCTTATATAGCACTTCTTTTATTTTATCGCTTTTTCCAATAATATTCTTAAAATTAAATTTGTCTCTCAGTTGATGCCTTAAGGAAATTACTTCTTGAGATAAATCATGAGCCTGAAGGGCTCTTTTAATGATTATCTTTAATTCTTCATAGTTAAAAGGCTTACTAATATAATCGTAAGCTCCAAGTTTCATCGCTTTTACTGCAGTTTCTACAGTCTGATAAGCAGTTAACATAATCACTGAGATATCCTTATCAATGGCTGTTATTCTCTCTAAAGTTTCAATCCCATCTATTCCGGTCATCTTTATATCCAAAAGGACTAAATCAGGCAAATTTTCTTTGACCTTTATCAAACCTTCCTTACCACTATGGGCAATAAAAACTTTGTATTCTTCCTCCTCTAACAATTCAAGCAGACTCTGGCATAAATCTACTTCATCATCAATTATTAAAATATTAGCCTTAGTCATTATATCCCATCCACCACCTACCCCCCCGATTTTTCTCTTTTCTCTTTTCCAGGGGTAAGAAAATAGTAAAAATTGTCCCCTTTCCTAACTTACTCTCTACCGAAATATCACCCTTATGTTCCTTTATGATATTCTGACAAATAGAGAGACCTAAACCAGTGCCCTCCTTATAAGTAGTAAAAAAGGGTTTAAATATTTTTTTGAGATTTCCTTCCGGAATACCTACCCCTGTATCTTCAAATTTTATTATTATTCCTTTTCGGGTAGAATCAAAACTGGTAGTAATATAAAGTTCTCCACCATCTTTCATCGCCCGTATGGCATTAGAAATTAAGTTTAAAAAAACCTGTTCCAGGCAATCTGAATCAAACCAGCCCTGGGGCAATTTTGAATCATATTTTTTAATGATCTTTATATTCTCTGGAAGAAAATGCTTTAAAATCGGCTCTAATCTTTCTAATATTTCATTGATATTGTGATAGTCAAAATTAGAGCGAGGGGGATGAGAAAAATTTAACAAGCCATAGACAATCTTATCTACGCGATTTATATTTCTTTGAATTGCTTTTAATTTTTCTATTGGGTAATTATCAGCATATTTGCTCTCTAAATGTTGAACAATTAGGCTTATGGTAGCTAAAGGATTCCTAATCTCATGGGCTACACCGGTCACCAATTCTCCGATTAGAGATAATTTTTCCGATTGAATAAGCTGGTATTGAACTTTTCTTAATTCTTTGATTTTTTTCATTACTTTTTTCTCTAAGTTTTCATTTAACTCCATAAGGTTTTGTTGTAATTTTCTTCTTTCAGTAATATCCCTACCGCTTAGACAAATAATAGTCTCTCCTTCTTTAGTAGTGAATACCACACCTGAGAAGTTACCAATTAAAAGCTCTCTTCCTGGCCTATTTACATTTATTTCCATATTCTGTACCCTTTTTTCCTTTATTATTTTATCTCTTAATTTTTTTATTATTTCTTCAGGTATGAATTCATAAATAAAACTACCAATTAATTCCTCCTTCTTTTTTCCAGTAATTTCTTCAAAAGCCTGATTCACTCTCCTAATTTTTCCTTCACCATCTAAGATTATTTGAAAATCTGGTGAGTAATCTAATAGATATTTAATATAATCCTGTTTTTCATATTCTAATTCTAAAGCTTTCTCTTTAGCTTTATTTTCTTTATTATCTAATTTTTCGGTGTCCAAAATTGCCTCACCTAAATTTTTATTTATATTATATCACTCACTAACTAAAATTAAAATCAAATCTTTAGATGGTTCCCGGTAAGTTTATTTTTCTTTACAATTAATTTGAAAGATGGTAAAATTCAAAAGTAATCTATTTTTCAATTTTGAAGGGAGTCATTAAATGAACAAAAAAAAGAATATTTCTAAATACCTACTCATTACTATTTTAGGTATATTTGTCTTTTTAAATTTTAATCCTATTTCAATTCTTGCTGAAGAAAAAACATCCCCTACTGAGACCAATACAGATACTGCTGAAACTATCCTACCTTCCGAAGAAAAAACTGAAACTACCCTGCCTTCCGAAACGATATTATCTTCTTTCAATGGACAGACCATTACTTTGGGTGAATTTAATCAATTATGGGATCAAATACCTGAAAATAATAAACTTCAGCTTACTAAAAGGAATGTACTTGACCAAATAATCTCAGAAAAATTATTAATTCAAGAGGCGAAAAACAGGGGTTTAGAACAAGATAAAGATGTATTAGAACAGATTAAAAACACAACTGAACAAATATTAGTCCAATCTTTAATAGAAAAAGAAATAATAGGAAAAGTAAAAGTAGATGATCAGGAAGCTTTAACTTACTATGAAGAAAATAAAGATAATTTTATAACCAAAGAACAGGTTTATTTATATAACATTTTAGTAGAGACTGAGGAAGTAGCTAAGGATATTTTGGAAAAATTAAAAGCAGGAGGAGATTTTATTGAAATTGCCAAAGAAAAATCTACTGGTCCGAGTGCAGCCCAAGGAGGAGATTTAGGATATATATCTAAAGGTGACCTAATTCCGGAAATTGAAAATGACGTCTTTGCTTTAGAAATTGGAAATATAAGCGATATTATAAAAAGTCAATATGGTTTTCATATTTTAAAGGTAACCGATAAAAAGCCAGAAGTACTTAAAACTTTTGAGGAAGTCAAAGAAGAGATAGTACAAACTTTACTTCCTACCAAACAGAAAGAGGCTTTTGATAACCTATTAGAAGAATTAAAATCTAAAGTAACTATTGAAATAAATGAAGAAGCATTAAAATAAGAATATAGCGTATAGAAAGTAGGGGTTTGATTCATCAAACCCGCCACAGAAAAATTATCAAAACAAATCGGGGCGGATAAATCCGCCCCGATTTGTTGGACATCTTTCATTGGGGGCACAATACATTGTCAAAGAAGATTGCGGGTTCGATAAATCGAACCCCTACATATTACTTATTACTGTTTTCTATACGCTAAACGCTACCCGCTCTACGCTATTTATTATACTTTCTCCAATGGTGCATAATTCATCGACAATTTTTTTAATCCAACTTTTTTAAAATCCACAGTTATAAAAATATCATTTTCAGTACCTATCTTATCTAGTACGGTACCTATCCCCCAATCTGCATGTCTTATTTTATCTCCCACATCTACTTCAATCTTTTCCTTTATTTTATTAAGTGAAGGAATTTCTTCTACCTCTTCAACACTTACTTTTTCTTGAAGATGTTTAGGGATCTCGTTTAAGAATCGAGAAACACTATTAAATAGAGTGTTGCCATTTAAATTTCTTCTCCAGGCATAAGTTAAATATAATTTCTCTTTAGCTCTGGTCATCCCTACATAACATAATCTTCTCTCTTCTTCTAATTCCTCTTCCTTATTTACGGAACGAGAATGGGGAAATATGCCCTCTTCAAAACCGGTAATAAAAACCACTGGAAATTCCAAACCCTTGGCACTATGCAAGGTCATAACCGTAACTACATCTTCTTCTCCTTTATAAAGGTCAATATCAGTGATCAAAGCTACATATTCTAAAAAAGCACTTAAAGATTTATCCACATTATTCTCTTCAAATTCTTGAACTGCCAGAATTAATTCTTTTATATTTTCGATTTTACTTTGAGCTTTAAATTCTCCTTCTTTTTCAAGTTCCTTATAATAATCGATTGCTTGAATTAATTTTATTAACAGTTCACTACCCTTAATTTTATTTTTCTTTTCAATAAATTCATCGATTAAAAAAGTGAATTTCTTTATTCCTTCTCTTCTGTCTGCAGAAATTTTTAGGACCTTTAAACCTTGTTTTAGAGCCTGGTTAAAATTTAAATCATTTTTTTTAGCTAAATCTTCTATTTTACTTAAAGTAATTTTACCTATACCTAATTTAGTATTATTAATAATTCTTAAAAAGCTTATCTCATCTTTTTGGTCATAAATAAAGCGAAGGTAAGCTAAAATATCTTTTACTTCTTTTCTTTCATAAAATCTTAAACCACCTATTACTTTAAAAGGGATCTTCTGTTTGTTAAAGACCTCTTCGAAGGCCCTCGACTGAGCATTAGTCCGATATAAAATGGCAAAATCTTTAAAATCTTTGCCCTCTTTATTATTTAATTGTATAATCTCTTGACTTACAAATACTGCCTCATCAAGGGCGCTGGCGGCCTCAAAACATTTTATCTTTTCCCCACCCTTTTTATCGGTCCAAAGTTCCTTTTCTTTTCGATTTCGGTTATGTTTTATGAGATTTGTTGCTCCCTCTAATATCACTTTGGTAGACCGATAATTTTGTTCTAATTTGATTACTTTACTATGAGGAAAATCTTCTTCAAATCTTAAAATATTACTTAAATCAGCTCCTCTAAATCTATAAATACTCTGATCAGGATCGCCTACTACAAATAAATTATGATATTTTCCCGAAAGTAATTTTATTAACTGATATTGAGCTAAATTTATATCCTGATATTCATCTACCAAGATATACCTAAATTTATTCTGATAATTTTCTAAAATCTCAGGTCTTTCTCTCAAGAGCTTCACCGTAAGTAAAATTAGGTCTCCAAAATCTAGAGCGTTGTTTTCGAATAATTCTTTTTGATATTGTTGGTAAATCTTTACTATAATTTTCTTAAAGTAGCTTACAGCATTATATTCAAATAGTTCTACATCTTCTAAATTATTCTTTGCCTTATCTATTATAGAAGAAATAACATTAGGGCTATATTTTTTACTATCTAAATTAAGAATATTAAGACACCTTCTAATTTGACTAAGTTGATCGGCTTTATCATAAATAACAAAATTTTTATCATAACCCAGTGTTTCTATCTCCTGTCGCAAAATTCGGGCACAGATAGCATGAAAAGTTCCCATCCACAAACCTTTTATCATTTTACTGCCAGAAATATCTTTACTTAAAAATTCAACCCTATCTTTCATCTCTTGGGCAGCTTTATTAGTAAAGGTCACCGCTAATATATTACCAGGGTTTACCTTATTTTGAAAAATTAAATAAGCAATTCTATGAGTCAAGACTTTTGTTTTTCCACTACCTGCCCCCGCAATAACTAAAACGGGAGATTCTTTTATTTCTACCGCTTCCTGCTGTTTTTTATTTAGATTATCCAATAACTTCATCTTTTTCTTCTACCACTCCTGCTTTCATAATGATTAAGATAAAATATTTAATTTCTTAAATTTTTCTTTTAAGGTTATCATATGGTTCCCGTTCCAAAAAATTTTCCCACAATTAAAACATCTTTTAAACCAATAACCTCGACCAAAAACGTCAAAAGGAATCTCTCTCTTCACTTCATCTTCCTGTATCTCTTGTAAGAAATTATTACATTTTGAACACCTAGTAAAAATATTTTCTTTTTTTAATTTTAATTTTAATTCTTTTATAGTTTGTTCTAATTGTCCATCAAGATCGTCTTCTTTAAGATAAAAAATCCAGGGCAATTTTCTTAAAAACTTTACCCTGGATAATAAAATCCTATTTTCTCTTTTAGCTAAATTAATAACTGGTATATAATCTTTATTTTGGGAATATAAGACATCAAAACCCAAAATCCTGAGCAAAATAGCTAATTTTTGCAACTTATAAACGACAAACTGATCTTCTTTCATAATTTATTTTAAAATATTTTCTATTCTATCCAACCCCTCTTTAACATCCTCCATAGAAGTAGCATAAGACAACCTCAAATATCCTTCTGCTTCAAAAGCACTTCCCGGAATTAAAGCAACTTCCGCTTCCTTTAAGATAAAATCAGCAAGGTCAAACGAATTAATAATTCTCTTACCATTATATTTAACACCTTTCTCTAATATTTTACTTACATTAGGAAAAGCATAAAAGGCTCCAGAAGGCTTAAGACAGGAAACTCCTTTTATCTGGTTTAGCTTTTCTACCATATATTTCCTTCTCTGGTCGAATTCTCTTCTCATCTCTTCGATAGTTTCTTGTCTTCCGTTTAAGGCTTCCACGCTAGCTTTTTGAGCTATAGAATTTGGATTAGAAGTGCTATGTCCCTGAATTTTACCCATTCCAGAAATAATATCTTCTGGCCCTGCTGCATAACCAATCCTCCAACCAGTCATAGCATATGATTTAGAAACACCATTTATAATAATAGTTTTAGCTTTTACTTCATTACTTAAAGAAGCAATAGTAAAATGTTCAGCTTCATCATAAATTAGCTTTTCATATATTTCATCACCTATACAATAAATATCATACTTTACCAGAAGCTGAGCTATCTTTTTTAGCTCTTCCATTTCATATACAGCACCAGTAGGATTATTAGGGCTATTTAAGATCAGCAATTTAGTCTTGGAAGATATTTTTTCTTCAACTTGAGTAGCAGATAATTTAAAAGCATCCTCCTGATAAGTATTAATAAATATGGGGACTGCTTGAGCGAATTTTATCTGCTCAGTATAACTAACCCAGTAAGGAGTCGGCAATAATACTTCATCTTCTGGATTGCAAACGGTCAATAGGGCATTAAATAAACATTGTTTTGCTCCATTAGAAATAATAATTTCTGCAGGCTTATATTCTACTTTATTATCTTTTTTTAATTTTCCTATTACTGCTTCTTTCAATTCAATTATTCCCGAATTATCCGTATAGTGAGTAAATCCTTGTTTAATTGCAGCTATAGCCTCTTCTTTGATATTTTTGGGAGTATCAAAGTCAGGCTCACCAGCAGCAAAACTGATCACCTTCTTTCCTTCCCGCTTCATCTTTAACGCCTGAGCGGTAATAGCCAAAGTCTGGGACGGATTTATACTCTTTACTCTATTCGAAATAGTCACCTTCTAACTTCCTCCTCTTGTTTATGGGGTCAAATCTTTATTCTTGACAAATAAAGTATTGTGGTCAAATTTTGCTATTTGTCAAGAATAAAGATTTGACCCCATTATATTTTCCTTATATTTTTTTTCTTAGATATAATCGAGCCAATCTAAATATTTTTGGTCTTTTCCTTTCACAATAGCAAAGTATTTTTCTTGAATTTTTTCAGTTACCGGACCACGTTTTCCTTCGCCAATCTGGTAGTTATCAATCTCTCTGATCGGTGTAACCTCAGCAGCTGTTCCAGTAAAAAAGACTTCATCAGAGATATAAAGTTCATCTCGACAGGCATATTTTTCTTGAACTTGGTAGCCCATATCCTGCGCAATCTTTATTACAGAATCGCGAGTAATTCCTTCTAATACTGTAGCGGTAGGAGTAGTATAAATAACTCCATTTCTAATCCAGAATATATTTTCTCCTGGGCCTTCAGCTACATAACCTCTGGTATCCAATAAAATTGCTTCATCTACTCCTGCTTCTAGGGCTTCCATATTAGCAAGTATAGAATTAATATAATTTCCACAGATTTTAGCCTTTTGAGAGGTTGAGTTAATATAACTTCGGGCATAACTCGAAATCTTAGTCTTAATCCCATTGACTATTGCTCCTTCGCCTAAATAAGCGCCCCATTCCCAAACAGCAATTGCGCAATTTACCGGGCATTTAAAAGGATTTATTCCTAATTCTTGAAAACCACGATAGATTAAAGGACGAATATAACAACTCATTAATTTGTTTACCTTTATGGTATCCTTAATAGCTTGTCTAATTTGCTCTTTAGTGTAGGGAATATTCATTTTTAATATTTTTGCTGAATTAAACAATCGATCAATATGTTCTTTTAATCTAAAAACTGCAGTACCTTTTTCAGTTTTATAGGCCCTTATTCCTTCAAATACTCCACTTCCATAATGTAGGGCATGAGCACAAACATGAACCTGAGCCTTATCCCAATTGACCATCTTTCCATCCATCCAAATTTTTTCTGCTTTCATTTTTACTTACCTCCTCATTAAGACTAACTTTAGGATAATTTTAACATATTTTTCTAAAAATTACATTTATATTTTTTGGGGTCAGGTCTCAACATTTGACATAGTTTTACTTTATTATTTTTAATAGATATGTCAAATGTTGAGACCTGACCCCACTTTGGCCTGACGCCACTTTTTATTATCATTAAGAATAATTTTAGCGGTTCTTTCTACTTTTTCAGGCAAACCAGTAGTATAATAATTTTCCTCACCTTTTCCTCTTTCTTTTAAAATTCCTTTTTGGCTAAGAATTTTTTTTAGCTCTAATGTGGTATTAACTGCTGGATCAATCAATATTACTTCTTGACCTATAATCTCAGAAATTACTTTTTTTAAAAAAGAATAATGGGTGCAACCTAATATTAAAGTATCAATTCGTGCTTTTTTTAGGGGTTTTAGATATTCTCGGGCAACCTGGTAGGTTTCAGGGGCAGTAAATTTACCAGTTTCTACCAGGGGTACAAATTCGGGACAAAAATTGGAAAAAACTTCTATTTCAGGAGCAATTCTTTTAATCTCTTGGGGATAAGCTTGATTTTTAGTGGTAAATTCGGTAGCAATAATCCCTATTCTTTTATTTGAGGTTCTCTTTACCGCATCCTCTACCGCTGGTTGGATTACTCCAATGATAGGAATAGAAAAATGTTCTTTTGCTGGTATAAGACTAGCAGCAGTAGCTGTATTACAGGCAATAACACAAGCCTTAATATTTTTCTTTAAAAGAAAGTAAATTATTTGTAAAGTATATTTAATAAGTTCTGATTGGTTTTTTTCACCATAGGGTTGACGTTGGTTGTCGGCAAAATATTCAATATTTTCTTGAGGGAGCAATCTCTTTACTTCTTTTACAACTGATAAGCCTCCTAAGCCTGAATCTAAAAAACCAATCGGTTGTTCTTTCATTTTAAACCTTATTTCTTTATTATATAAAATTATATTTTTAATACATATAGGGGGATAAGTTTGGCAATTATCTTAGCCAAGTCTAACTCTAAGGTTCGTAGAACTACCATTCTTCCTCTGTAATCATAGGGTATTTCCCTTAAATCTTTAATTACTTTCTTACCCCGATCATTGATTAAATCCATCAGGAAATATCTCTGTCCGTTATTTTCAATTACTTTTAACACACTTAATATATCAGGAAAATGATAACCTCCGCCGTGGGGAACTACATTGGCATTTCTGAGTCTCTTGGTTAAATCCAGTTTTTTGGCTCTTTTTTCAAAACCTAAATTCTCAATCTGTTCTTTAGTAAAAGATGGTTTACCATAGACCAGATATGCCGGTAAGTCTCCTCGTAAAGCAATGGGTAGAATCTGGTTATCTTTTATAAGGTGACAACCTAAGAGCATAGTATTTATATCTGCTAATCCTTGGTGGGTTTCATTGGAGATTATTTTAAAATCTCCAAACAATCTTTTAGCAAATTCAATTCTCCTCCTTTTAGAAAAATCATCAACAAATTTATATTTTTCGTAATAGTCCGAAGCTTCTTTACCAGTTAAAAACCTAATTTTACCAAAAGGGGTGTCTATTTTTTTCGCAATATTCTCTAATCTTTTACTCCGATAATAGTATAAGCCATAACCTTTCGGATTATCATCTCTTAATTCATCACCAGCCCCATGAATAATAAATATATAGGGGAGAAAATTTTCCATCCCCATTATATCTCTCACTTTAAATACATCTATAAAGTGATTGCCCCTACCAAAATCCCAGACTACCTTTATGCCATTAACTTTTATATCAGAGGACTTTACAGAAATTGTAGACACTTTATCAATTAAAGTTTCTATCTGGGGAAGTTCTTCTAATCCACCAACTAACATCCCACAGGCATTAGGTAAGAGATCTAAGATCATTAATTCTAAAGTCCCATTTCCCCATTCAATCTTTCCTCCATAACCAAAGCCATTGTTCCATCTTTCTGCATTTCGGGTGATAGTAGCATCAGGGGTTGATATAAAAGTTGCATCTGCTTTTAAGCCAAGTTTTTCTTGAAGAAAATGAATCTTAGCTATTCCGTAAACCCATATTAGCAGCACATAATTTCATACCATTATCATTAACTCCAGTCATAAAGAGATGATCTTTAGCTCTACTAAGATATTCTTCTCTATCCATTTCTACTCCTTTCTAAATATCTTTTAGATTCCTAGTCGCTATTTAGCTGGAGGTAAAATTGCTTCCAGCATTTTTAGGTAAGATATACCCTTTATTTTTGCTAACTTTGCAAGATAACCTTCTCAACGACAACCTGAATTCGGATTTATTTTAAAAGGATAGTAATAAAATTTTTGGATATTTAAATATAATAAAATGGTAATTTTAATTAGAATTCTTATAATTTTGAGCAAAGTTTGGAAGATCAAAGGCTGCTCTATGTATATCTTTATTATAATATTTTAAATTCTGAAGTTTTAAAGCCCTTTGTTCATCAAAATCATTTAAGGGATGGTATTTCTTGGAACAGAAAGCAAAACCGATCATTCCACTAGGATAGGTGGGTACTAAAGTATAATAATATTCTGAAATGGGATATATTTTTTTTATGAAAGAGAATAATGATTTAATTATTTTTTGATGGTAGAAAAACGATTCTGCTTGGGTAACTACAATTCCATCATCTTTTAAAGCTCGATACATTGCTTCATAAAACTCTCTTTTGAATAAAACTTCTGCAGAACCTACGGGATCAGAAGAATCAACTATAATTAGGTCATATTCATTTTTTTGGGCTTTTATAAATTTATTTCCATCTTCACAATGTATTTTTACTTTAGAATTATTAAAACTGCCAGCTAATTTTGGAAAATATTTTTTACAAATTTCTATTACTTTTCTATCAATTTCGCAGACTTCTACTTCTCTAACACTATCATGTTTTAAAATCTCTCTCACTGTTCCTCCATCCCCTCCCCCAATTACCAGAACTTTTTGTGCTTTTGAATGAACACATAAAGGAACATGGGCAATCATTTCATGATAACAGAATTCATCAGCCTCAGTGAGCATAATTACCCCGTCGATAAGTAAAACCTTACCAAAAGCTTCACTATCTACCACTTCAATTTCTTGAAATTCTGATTTAACCTTTTCTAGATATTTTTTAATCTTTATCTTTAAAGTTCTGCCTTTTTCTATTTCATATTTTTCTTCTATCCAGAGGTCTTTATGATTCAAATATTTTAGCCCCTTAAAATATAATGCATTTTAACTTCTTTTGACTTAAAAAAATTCTTGGTAAATTCTACTACTACCGAAGGATCATAATATTTACAACTAAATATATCTAGGTAAGCGTTATTAGTAATATTTGCAAAATGCCCTGAAATTAAAGAAGTTTCAATCAACTGCACCATAGAAAACCCAGCAACTCTCTCGTCTTCACCAAAATGAACAACTTGAGTATCCCCAAATTGTTTCATTTCAATTAATTCACAAAGTTCTTTAACATATCTTTTTATTGCTTCTGCATCTCTTATGATTTGAGGATCACAATTATAAAGATCTACGCTAGTTAACAAACCCCAGGCTTTAGTAGCATAAAATTCTTTCTTAAAATTTTTCATTTTTACTCACCTCTGGTTTATGTAAAAGTTTTACTGGAAAATCTAAAATCCCTCTCTTCACTTCAATCATAGAAATATTGCCTACTTCTAACTCCCTTTTAAGGTATTCTAAGGCTAAGTCACTTTTAATCTCATCGCCACAGGTAAAAATATCTAAAGCACAATAACCATATTCTGGCCAGGTATGGATGGAGAAATGAGATTCTGAAATCACTACCACTCCACTCACTCCATGGGGAGAAAATTTATGGAAGTTTGAATTTAAGGTAGTTGCTCCTGAAATTCTTACTGACTCTAATAATAGTTCCTCCATTTTTGACACATTGTTTATTGTCTTGGTATTACAATTATACAGCTCTACCAATAAATGATTTCCTAAGTAGTTCATCCCTCTATTTCGCGATATATACCCACATATCGCCCCCCTTTCTTTAATAAATTAGCCACCTATACCATCTACTACTTTCTTGATATTTGGTAGCTTCAAGATATTCAAGGGGAATTCTTCCCCTTGAAAACCCCTTAATTCACCCTCACCTCAATATTTATTACACCCTTGAATATCTTGTCTTTAATATTCTTCATAATAAATCATCTTCCTTATTTAAGGTATAGGAATTATTGAAATTCCTATACCTTAAAATACCACTAAAATACAAATGATAATATATCAAAATAGTTTGAATTTATCAATACTTTTTAGTATTTTTTTTAAATATTTTTTCTAAAAGAAGGAAAGGATAGATAAATTTTTTTCTAACCGACCATCTAGTATCCAGGATCATCTATTATTTAGACTAAGATTGGCCAAATACCCTGGTAAAGATTAGATCTATATTACGCAGGTAAGTCTGATAATCAAAACATTCTTCTATCTCCGATTTGGTTAAATATTGGCCTACTTCTGCGTTTTCTAATAAGAGAGCTTTAAAATCAGCTTGGCCCTGCCAAACCTGCATAGAAATATTCTGCACTATCTTATAAGCCTCCTCTCGAGAAAGGCCTCTTTTAGTCAGTTCTAACATTATCTTTTGAGAAAATATTAAACCTTTAGTTTTTTCTAAATTTTGTTTCATATGTTCAGGATAAATATTTAAATTAGTAATAAGATTAGTAAACTTCTGTAACATATAATCTATTAGCATATTACTATCTGGGATAATAATACGCTCAGCTGAGGAGTGAGATATGTCTCTTTCATTCCATAGATTTACATTTTCCATGGCGGTAATGGCATTAGCTCTCACTACTCGGGAAAGCCCACAAACTCTCTCACAAATTATGGGATTTCTCTTGTGAGGCATAGCCGAAGAACCCTTCTGTCCTATGGCAAATTTTTCTTCTACTTCATAAATTTCCGTTCTCTGCAAACTCCTTATTTCAGTGGCAATTTTTTCTAAAGAACTAGCAACTAAAGCCAAAGTAGTCATATAATAAGCATGTCTATCTCTTTGGATAATCTGATTAGAAATTTTTGCTGGTTTTAGGCTAAGTTCTTTACAGACATATTCCTCTACGTAGGGATCAAGGTGAGCAAAGGTCCCTACTGCCCCCGATATCTTGCCATAACTTATTTCTTCTTTGGCTCTCTTTATCCTTTCTAAATTTCTCTGCATCTCTGAAAACCATAAAGCAAATTTAAAGCCCAAAGTTATTGGCTCAGCATGAACGCCATGAGTCCTTCCCACCATCAAGGTATATTTATGCTCCAGGGCTTTTTCTTTTAATACTCTGATCAATCTTTCAATGTCTTCAATGATTATTTCTGCAGATTGTTTTAATTCTAAAGCCAAGGAAGTATCCAAAATATCAGAAGAGGTTAACCCTTGATGAAAATAACGAGAATATTTTCCTAAATTTTCTCCCACTGCAGTAGTAAAAGCTAATACATCATGCTGAGTTATTTTTTCAATTTCCTGAATGCGGGTTAAAGAATAGTGAGCATTTTTTTTGATATTTTCGATAGCATCTTTATTTATCTTCTTCAATTGAAATAGAGCTTCACAGGCTAAAAGCTCTATCTCTAACCAAATCTTATATTTATTCTCCTCTTGCCAGATATTTTTCATAGCCGGAAGAGCATATCGGTCAATCATTATGGTCACCTCTTTATTAATTCTCCAATTGACCAATTTACCAATTGACCAATTGAAATAGTTAGTTGGTTAATACAAGACACAAGTTTATAGTCATCATTATACAGCTAAAAACCATAACTTAAAATTCAAAACTTTTTTGTATAAACTATTGCTTTTAATGTAGGGGAGTTTTGCGGGCTTGATAAATCAAGCCCCTACACTAAATCTGATCAACCATTCTGATAGGCTTCCTATCTACCAGTCAATTTAACCTTTATTTTTTATTTAAATATTTTTTCTCGAATAATAGTCTGACTTCTCTTTGGTCCGACAGATACAATAACAATTTTGGCCTTGGTTAATTCTTCTATACGGTTAATATAAACCTTTAACTGGGGAGGAAGGTCTTCATAATTAGTTACCTGAGAAATATCTTTCTTCCATCCTTTCATTTCTTCGTATACTGGAATACATTTCTGTAAAGTCTCTAAACTAGCTGGAAATTCTTTGATCAATTTTCCATCATATTTATAAGAAGTACATATCTTAATTTTATCTAAATCGCTCAGAACATCTATCTTAGTTAAAGCTAGGCGGTCCATTCCATTTATTCTAACTGCATAGTTTACTACTACTGCATCAAACCAACCACACCTTCGAGGTCTTCCCGTAGTTGCTCCAAACTCTCTACCTTTTTGGCGTATATATTCTTCCATTTCCCCTTGCATTTCAGTGGGCAAAGGTCCTCTTCCTACTCGGGTAGTATAGGCTTTAGTTATTCCTATAACTTTGTCTATCTTAGTAGGACCTACCCCTGTTCCCACACAAGCACCACCAGCAATTGGATGAGAGGAAGTCACATAAGGAAAAGTACCATGATCAACATCTAAGAGAGTTCCTTGAGCACCTTCAAATAATATTTTTTTATCTTCCTTGATAGCTTGATTCAAATATAAGGACACATCCATTAAATATTTTTTCAGTAATTGACCATATTCTTGATATTTTTTTATAAGGTTAATCTTTTCTTGATTAGACATCTTAAGTCCATATAATTTATTAAAGATTTCTTTCTTTTCTTTCCAATTAATCTCTAATTTTTTTGATAAGGACTTTTCATCAATTAGATCTACCATTCTTATCCCGGTACGAGCAATCTTATCTAGATAAGCTGGACCAATACCTCTTTTAGTCGTACCTAACTTATCTTTTCCTCTTTTTTTTTCCTTTAACTTATCTAAGGTTTTATGGTAAGGCAAGACAATGTGGGTTTTAGGATCTAGGAATAATCTACCGTCAATTTCTACACCTTCTTTTCTTAAATTTTCCATTTCCTGTAATAAAGATTCTGGATCTACTACTACTCCGCTACCGATAAGGCATTTCTTCCCGGGGTGTAAGATGCCAGAAGGTATGAGGTGAAAGATAAATTGCTTATCTCCTATTACTACGGTATGACCAGCATTGCAGCCACCTTGATATCTCACGATAATGTCTGCTTCCTCGGAAAGTAAATCAGTTATTTTTCCTTTTCCTTCATCTCCCCATTGAGATCCAACTATCACTAATGTTGACATAAAAATATTACCTGCTCCTTCGATATTTTAGTAGGGGTCGAATTTATTCGACCCGTTTTTTTACGGGTTTGATGCCTGCCTGTGCGTGTACCTGTCTGCCGACAGGCAGGCGCACGCAGACAGGAATCAAACCCCTACCTATTACTTATTACGGACAGACACAAGGTCTGCCCCTACATATTTCTTCTGTCTTCCTAACTATACGCTACCCGCTATACACTATCAGTGCGTATGCAATACGCCCCTACTTTTTTCTCTTTTACTAGTATATGCTGCATACTATATATTAACTTGGTTCCTGTATTCTATTTTCTTCTTTACTAACGACTATTCACTAACGACTAGCGACTATTTTTACTCCCATTCAATCGTTGCTGGTGGTTTTGAACTAATATCATAAACCACCCGGTTAATACCTTTAACTTCATTAATAATTCTATTAGATATCTCTCCTAATATCTTATATGGTATTTTAACCCAATCAGCAGTCATACCATCACTACTGCTTACAATCCTTAAGGTAAGGGCAAAATCATAGGTTCGACTATCTCCCATTACTCCCACTGTCTTGATGGGAAGTAAGATGCCAAAAGATTGCCATACCTTTTTATAGAGACCGTTCTTTTTTATTTCTTGTTTAATTATTTCGTCTGCTTCTCTTAAAATATCTAATTTTTCCTTCTCTACCGGACCAATTATCCTGATAGATAAGCCCGGACCAGGGAAAGGTTGTCTCCAGATTACCTCTTGGGGGAATTTCAACTTTTTAGCGATTTTTCTCACTTCATCTTTAAATAGATATTTTAAAGGTTCCAAAATTTTAAGGTTCATCTCTTCAGGTAGTCCACCTACATTATGATGGGATTTAATTTTAGAAGAAGGCCCTTTTAAAGAAATACTTTCTATCACATCAGGATAAAGAGTGCCCTGTAATAAATATTTTATTTTACCTATTCTTTCAGCATTCTCCTCAAACACTCGAATAAATTCTTCTCCGATAATCTTTCTCTTTACTTCCGGGGCACTTACACCTCTTAATTTATCTAAAAACCGGTTAGAGGCATCGATATAGTTTAAATCAATTTTAAAATTCTCTTTAAATATCTTCTGAACTTCTTCTGCTTCCCCTTTCCTCAATAGACCATTATTAATGAAGATACAGTGTAGCTGATTACCAATAGCCTGGTGGGTTAATACTGCTGCTACTAAAGAATCTATCCCTCCACTTACTCCAGCAATGACTTTCCAGTCTCCTACTTTTTCTTTAATCTCACTTAAAGATTGTCGAATAAAAGATTCAAGATTCCAGCTGGGATTACACCGACATATATGATAGAGAAAATTTTTAAATATCTTTTTTCCTAAAGGGGTATGGGTAACTTCAGGGTGAAATTGAACACCATAAATTTTCTTACTTTTATTTACCATAGCTACGGCTTTGGTATTTTCACTATGTGCAATAATCTTAAAATTTAAAGGAAGATCTTTCACTAAATCCTGATGGCTCATCCAACAGGTAGTATTGGTAGGAAGTCCGTAAAAAATATCTTCCTGATTATCCAAAATAATATTAATTCTACCATATTCTGCCTGAGATGTTTTTGCTACTTTTCCTCCTAAAACTTGAGCAATTAACTGAGCACCATAACAGATTCCTAATATAGGTAGGTCTAATTCAAATATTTTTTCATTACATCTTGGTGCTTGTTTTTCATACACACTGGCTGGCCCCCCGGAGAGGATAATTCCTTTCGGTGGATTTTCCAATAGTTTATTTAATTCAACATAATAAGGAAATATTTCTGAATAGACTTTTGCCTCCCTTACTCGTCGGGAAATTAACTGGGTATATTGCGAACCAAAATCTAAAATGGCAATCCATTCTTTCTTTTTTTCTGTTTTCAAATAAATTCCTCCAGCTTATACTTTTCAATTTTGGTCATTAATTTCTAAAAATATTAATAATTATTTATCCTAAATTTATTCACGGTAATTAATTATAACATATCTTTAATTGCTAACCATAATAATTTAAAATTTTAATTTTAAATTATTAAATGGTTGTCCCCCAAAAAGTAAACAAAATGGTTGGGAAATAACCATTAAATAATTTTTATATTTTTTTAAAAAAAAGAAGGATTTTTATATATCAATGTAGTAGAGTATAATTATAATTAAATCTAGTAATCTGTATGAAGGTAAGGGGAGAGGTCTTTTCTTCTTCAGAAAAGGAGCCGAAGGGGCAAGGTGTATAATACATTTAAACTCTCAGGCAAAGGGACCCTTGTTGGACAGAACTCTGGAAAGTTTTTTAATAAACACCGAAGGGGTAATTTTCCATCGGTCAGCGGTGGAAAAAATCTCTCAGGTAAAAAGACAGAGTAGAAAATAAAAAATAAAATAATAAAAAACTAAGGAGGTACCCAAATGAAATCAGATTTACAGATTGCTCAAGAAGCTATACTGAAACCGATCACTGAAATCGCTGAATCTATTGGAATTAAAGAAGAGGAAATAGATCTTTACGGTAAATATAAAGCCAAGGTCTCTCCGGATATTCTAAAGAGACTACCAGACCGTCCTCAAGCAAAATACATCGTAGTAACTGCCATCACTCCTACTCCTTTAGGAGAAGGCAAGACAGTAACCTCTATCGGCTTAGGCCAGGGTCTGGCTAAGATAGGCAAAAAAGTAATCAATACCCTGCGCGAACCCTCGATGGGACCGGTCTTCGGAATAAAGGGTGGAGCAGCGGGTGGAGGATATGCGCAAGTCGTTCCCATGGAAGACTTAAATCTTCACTTTACTGGAGATATCCATGCCGTAGGAGTAGCCAATAACCTACTCTGTGCTATGCTGGATACCCACCTACAAAAGGGTAACCAATTAGGGATAGATATCCATAATATCAATATCAACCGGGTAGTAGATATCTCTGACCGAGCCCTACGTCAAATCATTATCGGTTTAGGAGGAAAGGCCAACGGTATCCCCCGCGAGACTGGCTATGATATTACCGTTGCTTCTGAGGTTATGGCTATCCTTTCTTTAGCTACTGATATCTTTGATCTGAGAGCAAGATTAGGTCGAATGACGGTAGCCTATACTACCGATGGTAAACCAGTAACTGCTGAAGACCTAAAAGCTGCTGGGGCTATGACTGTTCTTTTAAAAGATGCCTTAAAGCCCAATCTCATTCAGACCTTGGAACACGGTCCCTGTCTGATGCACTGTGGACCTTTTGCCAATATCGCCCATGGCAATAACTCCGTTTTGGCTGATCTAATCGCCTGTAAATTAGCTGACTATGTAGTAACCGAATCCGGTTTTGGGGCGGATATGGGCTTTGAGAAGATGTGCAATATAAAATGTAGAACCAGTGGACTAAAAGTAGATGCTGCGGTAGTAGTATGTTCCATCCGTGCCTTAAAGATGCACGGTGGAGCTATCAAGGTAGTGGCTGGTAAACCCTTGGACCAGGAAACTTTGGCTAAAGAAGATTTAGAAGCAGTGGCTAAAGGTAGTGAAAATTTAGAAAAACAGGTAGAAAATGTTCTTTTACACGGAGTTCCTGCCGTAGTAGTTATTAACCGATTTACTACTGACACCCCCGCTGAGATTGAACTGGTTAAAGAAAAAGCCCTGGCTGCCGGGGCAACTGCTGCGGTTACCCATGAAGTCTGGGCCAAAGGGGGAGCAGGTGGAATCGAATTAGCCCAGGCAGTAGTAGAGGCTACTAAGAAATCTAATCATTTTCACTTTCTTTATCCCTTAGATATACCTATTAAAGAGAAGATCGAGGCTATAGCCACCAAGATCTATGGCGCCGAGGGAGTTGATTATGCCCCTTTAGCTGAAAAGAAAATTAAACTTTTTACTGAGTTAGGTTTTGATCAATTGCCTATCTGTATGGCTAAGACCCATCTTTCTTTATCTCATGAGCCATCAGTTAAGGGTAGACCTCGTAATTTCCGCATACCTATTCGAGATGTGAGGGCTTCAGTCGGAGCAGGTTTTCTCTATCCTCTTCTGGGGACTATGATGACTATGCCCGGTTTACCTTCTGTACCTGCGGCTATGAAAGTAGATATCGATAAAGAAGGAAAGACAGTGGGATTGTTTTAATCAGTCGGGAGTAGGGGCGTATTGCAATACGCCCACAGATACCAGAAGGCAAAACAGGACGGGTCGGATAAATTCGACCCCTACACCTAATACTAATGGTGTAAACGGCTATCGACTAAAAACTATCTCAAGGAGATGATGTTTGGAACTAATTATCAATCATTTGTCCTTCCTGCCTGTCTGCCACACAGGCAGGCGAAAGCAGGAATCCAGAGAAAAAGACTGGATTCCGCATCAAGTGCGGAATGACAGAAATACAGTAACCCTGTAGCAAGACTACAGGGAATTATCAAGTTAAAAATTTTAAGTATAAAATAAAAACAATAAAATAAATGGAGGAA
Organism: Candidatus Infernicultor aquiphilus; assembly: GCF_002784285.1. Classification (NCBI taxonomy): domain Bacteria; kingdom Pseudomonadati; phylum Atribacterota; class Candidatus Phoenicimicrobiia; order Candidatus Pheonicimicrobiales; family Candidatus Phoenicimicrobiaceae; genus Candidatus Infernicultor; species Candidatus Infernicultor aquiphilus. The sequence goes on along the minus strand of NZ_PFKO01000285.1, from coordinate 5,748 downwards.
AAACAAAAATGACCAATAAAGTAATTAAAAATTTGTATTATACTAAAAGTGACGAATGGTTAAAGGTAGAAGATGATATGGGAACAGTAGGAATTACTGATTATGCTCAAGATCAACTGGGTGATATTGTTTACCTGGAAAAAATAAAAAAAGGAAAAAAATTAAAACAAGGTGAAGCGCTTACTACTATTGAATCAGTAAAAGCTGTATCTGATGTAAATACTCCGGTAAGCGGTGAAGTAATCGAAGTAAACGAAAAAGTTATGGAAGATACTTCTATCATTAATAAAGAACCTTATGGCGAGGGTTGGATTGCTAAAATTAATATTGATAATAAGGACGAATTAAAAAAACTTATGAATAACCAGGAATATTCAGAATATAGAAAAGAATAGAGAGGTGAAATAATATGAGATATATCCCCAATACTGAGGAACAAAAAAAGGAGATGTTGAAAGAGATTGGTGTTTCATCTTTTGATGACTTAATTAAAGAAGGTGTTCCTCAAAGTATTCGATTAAAAGGAAAACTAAATATCCCAGAAGCGAGATCTGAAACCGAATTAGAAGAAAAAATTTATAATATTGCTCAAAAAAATTCTAACTTTTACTTAATGAAACCCCTAATAGGCGCAGGTGCTTATCGACATTATATTCCGGAAGCAGAAAAATTCCTTTTACAAAGAGAAGAATTTTGGACTTGCTATACTCCCTACCAGCCTGAATTAAGTCAAGGCACCTTGCAATCAATTTTTGAATATCAAAGCTACATTTCCCGACTTATTAAAATGGAGGCAGTAATACCTTCTATCTATGATGGAGCTTCAGCAACTGCCGAAGCGGCATTAATGTCTTTAAGATTAACTCACAAAAATAAAATTATGGTTTCCAATTTAGTTCATCCTCATTACCGAGAGACAGTTAAAACCTATTTAGCCCCTCATGAACCAGAAATTATTGAGTTACCCTATAAAAATGGTTTGGTGGATCTAGAAAAATTAAAGATTTTAATTAATGAAGATGTCGCTTCGGTAATTATTCAAAACCCAAATTTCTTTGGTGGAATAGAAAAATTAGCGGAAATTTCCGAAATAGTACATTCTAAAGACGCCCTATTAATCATGGTAATCGCAGAAAGTATATCCTTAGGTGTTTTGAAAGCTCCCGGAGACATAGGAGCTGATATCGTAACTGGAAATGCCCAATCCTTTGGAATGGATTTAAATTATGGTGGTCCCTATAATGCTTATTTGGCAACCAAAAAAGAATATATCCGGCAACTTCCGGGAAGAATTATCGGAGAAACGACCGATGTAGATGGTAAGCGAGTTTTTGTGATGACTTTGCGGGCTCGAGAGCAAGATATAAGGAGAGAAAGAGCAACTTCTAATATCTGCACCAACCATAATTTAAATGTAATAGCAGCAGATATCTTCCTTTCTCTAATAGGTACCAAAGGTCTTTATCAAATTTCTCTTCTGAACACTAAATCTGCTCACTACTTAGAAAATTTACTATTAAAATCAAAGAAATTTGAAAAAATATTCGATTATCCTTTTTACAATGAGTTTTTACTGAAGAGTAAAGAAGATATAGCTACTATAAATAAAAAATTGTTAGAAAACAACTTTGTTCCCCCTCTTAAAATTTGTGAATTTTATAAAGAGGAAAATTTAAAGAATGTTTTACTCTTTGCGGTAACCGAAGTATTAAGCCGGGATAATCTAAATAAAGTTGCAAAAATTCTTTCGGAATAAGGAGAAATAAATATGAAATTAATATTTGAAAAGAGTATAAAAGATAGAGATGGTTATTCTCTACCTGGTGATCTATTTAAGGAAATAAAGATTGAAGATTGTCTACCTGAATACGCTATCAGTAAAAAGAAAAAATTACTTAGTGAAGTATCTGAAGTAGATGTTGTACGGCACTTCACCAAACTTTCTAAGTTAAATTATGGCCTCGACGATGGCTTTTATCCTTTAGGGTCATGCACTATGAAATATAATCCCAAAATTAATGAGAAATTAGCCTCGCTTAATAATTTTACCTATGCCCACCCCTTAGCTCCCGAAGAGACGGTACAGGGTTCCCTGGAGATTATCTATGATTTAAATAAACTACTCTGTGAGATAACCGCTATGGATGAATATACTATGGCCCCTGCCGCTGGAGCACATGGAGAATTAACCGGGAATCTCATTATGCGAAAGTATTTTGTCGATCGAGGAGATAAAAGACACAAGATGTTAATCCCCGATTCTGCTCATGGTACTAATCCTGCTTCCGCTGCCATGGCTGATTTTCAGGTGGTAGAAGTAAAATCAAATGAAAGAGGGACAGTTGATCTTACCGAATTGGCAAGGCTAATGGATAAAGATACGGTAGGATTAATGTTAACTAATCCTAATACAGTAGGTTTATATGATGAAGGAATAAAAAATATTGAAAAAATCGTCCACCATAAAGGTGGGTTACTCTATTATGATGGGGCTAATCTTAATGCTTCATTGGGCATTATTAGACCTGGAGATGCCGGTTTTGATGTAGTCCATCTTAATCTTCATAAAACCTTCTCTACTCCCCATGGAGGTGGAGGACCAGGGGCAGGAGTTATCGGAGTAAAGAAAGATCTTATTCCCTATCTTCCTACACCTATTGTTGCTTTTGATTCTACCCATAAAAAATATTATCTATTGGATTTGGGGAGTAAGAGTATTGGTATGGTAAGGGCATTCTGGTCTAATTTCCCAGTGCTGATTAAAACTTATGTCTGGATTCTTAGCATGGGACCAGATGGCCTTTATAATGCCTCAGAAACAAGTATAATAAACGCTAATTATGTACTGGCTAAATTGAAAAAATATTATAAACCAGCTTATGACCGTTACTGTGGTCACGAATGTACAGTTACTGGAAAAGAGTATAAAAAATATGGGGTAAAGACCTTAGATATTGCTAAAAGATTAATGGACTATGGTATGCATCCACCTACCATTTATTTTCCTCATTTTGAACCCTATGCCGAAGAAACTATAATGGTAGAACCACCGGAATCAGAAAGTAAAGAAATGCTGGATAAATTTATTGAGATTATGATAAAAATATCTAATGAAGCTAAGACCAATCCTGAATTATTAACCACTGCTCCCCACAATACCCCTATAAGAAGAACTAATGATCTAGTAGCTGCTAAAAGACCGATCTTAACTTATGACGATGAATTAAAACTTAAAGATGAATTAAAGTATAAAGATAAAAATATTGATTTTTAATCAGGAGGCACAAAAATGCAAGAAAAAGACCTATTAGTAACTCCTCTACACGAGGAGCACTTAAAATTAAAAGCCAGGATGATCCCTTTTGATGGTTTTGATATGCCAGTTCAGTATAGCAGTATTCTTGAGGAACATTTTGCGGTAAGAGAAAGAGTAGGTATTTTTGATGTATCCCATATGGGAGAAATTGAATTAAAAGGAAAAGATGCTCTATCTTTTACTGATTATTTAGTGACCAATTCAATAATGAAGATGAAGGATGGAGACATAAAATATTCCCCTCTATGTTATCCCCATGGTGGTCAAGTAGATGATCTCTTTGTATATAAAGTAAGGGATGATTTTGTTCTTTTAGTTGTAAATGCTTCACCTGATTTTTCCATTAAAGATTATGCTTGGATTACAAAGAACAAAGGTGGTTTTAAGGTAGAAGTATTCAATAAAAGTAAAGAATATGGCGAAGTATCAGTGCAAGGTCCTGATGCACTAAAACTATTAGAACCTTTAGTAAAAGTGGAAATCCCTCTAAAAGAGCTGAAGCGCTTTAAATTTATATGGGGAGAAATATTTGGAAAGAAGATCCTTATTTCCCGAACTGGCTATACCGGAGAAGATGGCTTTGAAATTTATACTTTTAAAGCTCTCGATATCGTAGACCTCTGGAAAGGTATTCTTAAAAAAGGTGAAAAATTCAATATAAAACCATGTGGATTAGGAGCAAGAGATACTACCCGATTTGAGGTTTGTTACTGGCTTTATGGTAATGACATTGATGAAACTGTAAATCCGTTAGAGAGTGGACAAGGTTGGACTGTAAATTTTAACAAAGGAAATTTTATAGGGAAAGGTGCTTTACTTAAAAAAAAAGAAAAGGGAATAAAGAGAAAATTAGTGGGACTCTATGTTCCTCAAGGTGGCATCCCCAGAAGTAAAATGGAGATAAGGAAGAACCATAAGAAGATTGGATATATTACTTCTGGAAATTATTGTCCTTCTCTTAAAAAGGTATATGCTCTGGCTATAATAGACCTTCCCTATACTGAGAAAGGTAGCAAAGTAGATATAGTCATCAGAAATAAAGAAGTAGAAGCAGAAGTGGTAGATATTCCTTTTGTGATGCCATTTAATAAAAGATAGAAAAATTAGTTAATTCACCAATTAGCTAATTGGCCAATTTACCAATTAAATAAAAATTAAAAGTATATAAAGCTATTAATTTATCCAATAAACTAAATATTAAAAAAACTTAAAAAGAAGGAGGTGATTAATATAAACAATTGAATTAAAACTTATTTTACTTTAAAGGAGGTGAAATATTTTTAGTTTAATCTTAATTTTTAAATAATATATACTTAATTTTTTTCAAGAGTAAGCAAATTTAATTTCTAAATCATTGGTATATAAATTATGAATAAAATTTAAGGAGGTTTCTTATGACTGCTATAATGAATTTTTTAAATGTTATTGATAATTTTGTTTGGGGACCACCTATGATGATATTATTGGTAGGTACCGGAATATTTCTAACCATTAAGGTAGGTTTCCCTCAATTTTTTCATCTGGGTTATGCCTGGAAAATAACCTTTAAAGGTGCTTTTAAAAAAGATAAAGACCAAAGAGGGGAAGGAGAAATTACTCCTTTCCAGGCTCTTGCTTCCACTCTGGCTGCTACCGTAGGCAATGGAAATATCGCCGGGGTAGCCACTGCAGTAGCTGCTGGTGGTCCAGGTGCCTTGGTCTGGATGTGGATTACTGCCTTTTTCGGAATGGCTACCAGAATGGGCGAAGCTACCCTGGGTGTGAAATACAGAATAAAAGATAAAGATAGTGCCTATGCAGCTGGTTCGATGTATTTTATCGAAAAAGGTTTAGGACAAAAATGGTTGGGTTGGCTCTTTGCCCTCTTTGGAGCAATTTGCGCCTTTGGTATTGGAGATGCAGTTCAAACTAACTCTATGGCTTTAGTGGGTAATAGTGTTTTTAAAATACCAGT
>NZ_PFKO01000285.1:0-450 GCF_002784285.1 Candidatus Infernicultor aquiphilus | reverse complement strand
ATAACATTATATGGGAACAGTCACGTCGACAACGTCTTCAAGACGATCGCACAGTGTTGTATTACTCCGGAACTTGCAGCAAACTACTAGTATTACGGCTTCTTTGCTCTCACCGTCTGCGCTTTGCTGAGCTGTGCAGGCGCTGAATCTCCCCTCCGTCCAGGACAAGCGATTCCAGAATTTAGCAAGTCGCCATGTATGTGTACGTTCTCTCTCAAAACTGGCTTTCAATCCAGACGGCGATGATGCATAACTATTTTTATGTTTTTTAATGGCGATATTTCATACATCTAGACTCTAGCTACGGGTGGATTCATGATATTTTATCCCCAACTCTCATCTGCATAATCTGGTAATCCGTTTTAATAATAAAAATCATTCAAAAAATAATGGAATGACAGATGACAGATGCGTCGCGAAAACTGAAAACCATTCTCGACGACGGACATG
>NZ_PFKO01000224.1:0-7452 GCF_002784285.1 Candidatus Infernicultor aquiphilus | reverse complement strand
AAGTGTTTTTATCCTACTTCAGTATTGGTTACCGGTTTTGATATAATTTTCTTTTGGGTAGCTCGAATGATAATGATGGGATTAAAGTTTCGTGGCGAGGTGCCATTTAAGCAAGTGTATATAAATCCTTTAATTAGAGATGCAGAAGGTAAAAAAATGAGTAAATCAAAAGGAAATGTTATCGATCCTTTAACAGTGATTGATGAATATGGTTCTGATACCTTACGTATTACCCTTGCTTCCTTAACTGTTCAAGGTGATTATATCTGCCTTTCTGAAGAGAGAATTAGAGGATTTAGAAATTTTTCTAACAAAATATGGAATGTTTCGAGATTTTCTATCATGAATTTAGTAGATTTTGATATCGATAAGATAAATAAAGATAGTTTAAAAATGACTTTAGCTGATAATTGGATAATTAGCAGATTAAATGAGGCAATAAAAAAGTCTACTTTCTACCTTAATGAGTATAAGTTTGGAGAGGCGGCCAAAACTATCTACGAATTTACCTGGAGTGACTTTTGTGATTGGTATGTAGAATTTATTAAACCAAGATTATATCAGGAAGATGATAAAATACAAAGAAAGACAGCTCAATACATTCTTTGGTTTGTTTTGGAGAATACTTTAAGACTTTTACATCCCTTTATGCCTTTTATAACTGAAGAAATATGGCAAAAACTACCTCATCAAGGGGATAGTATTATGTCTTCACCTTGGCCTCTATATAAAGAAGAATATCTGGATAAAGAGGCAGATATAAAGATGAGTAAAATAATGAATATTATTAAAACTATACGAAACATTAAGTCAGATATGGACATTCCTTATAGTACAAAGATTGATTTATATTTAAACATTACCGAAAAAGATAAAATAGAATTAATAAAAGAAAACATTTATTATATCAAAGCAATGCTTAAAACAAATTTATTGGAGGTAGGAACAGATATTAAAAAACCAGCACATTCAGCTACCGGTGTTTTAGAGGGAGTAGAAATATTTATCCCTTTAAAAGATATAATTAATATTCCAGAAGAGATAGCCCGTTTAGAAAAGAGATTAAACAGAATAAAAAATGAACTTAATACTATTTTTAAAAAGATAAATAATGAGGATTTTTTGTCTAAAGCCCCAGAAGAGGTGATTAAAAAAGAAAGAAATAAGGCGGATGATTTAAAAGATATTTATCAAAAATTAGAAAGCAATCTAAAAGATTTGAGGTAAATATGATAACTTATCCAGAAGCATTAAAATATATTTATGACTTAAATAAATATGGTATAAAATTAGGACTTAAAAATATTGAATATTTACTTTTTCTTTTAGGTAATCCTCATCAAAAACTAAATATTATTCATATAGCTGGAACTAATGGAAAAGGATCAACTGCTGCAATAATAAGTTCAATACTTCAATCTGAAGGGTTTAAAGTTGGTCTTTATACTTCTCCCCATTTAGTTGATTTCACTGAAAGGATGAAAATTAATTATAGATCAATAAATCAGAAAAAAGTAGCTACACTATTAGAAAGAATTAAACCCTTGGTAGAAAAGGTAGCTCATACACCTTACTATACTCACCCTACTTTTTTTGAAGTTATTACTGCTATGGCTTTTATCTACTTTTTGGAAGAAAAAGTAGACTTTTTAGTTTTAGAAGTAGGATTAGGAGGAAGGTTAGATGCCACAAATGTTTGTGAACCTTTAATATCAGTTATTACTCACCTTGATTATGACCATATGGATAAATTAGGAAATAGTTTAGAGGAGATTGCCAGGGAAAAAGGAGGAATTATAAAATCAGGAGGAATTGTAATTACTTCTGATCAATTTGAGAAAGCTGATCAGGAAATTAATAAAATTGCTCGACAGAGGAATTCAATTATTTACAAGGTAGGAAGAGAAATAAAGTATGAAATAATAAAATCTGATCTTAAAGGTATAATATTTAATTTACACGGAATTTATAATAATTATATAAATTTACATACTCCATTATTAGGAAGACATCAAGCAGAAAATGCCGCTACTGCTATCACAGCTGTAGAAGCACTCAAAATTAAAGGAATATGCATTTCTAAAAAAGCGATAAGAGATGGCCTGGAAAAAGTTAAATGGTCAGGGAGGTTGGAAATAATTCAAAAAAAACCTATGCTAGTATTAGATGGAGCGCATAATCCTAATGGAATAGAGGTAGTCAAACAAGCCTTAGAAGAAATATTTGGTTATCATAGACTAATTTTAGTCTTAGGAATTTTTGCAGATAAAGATTATAAAAAAATGATTAAAATTATAGCACCGTTAGCGGATTTAATTATTGCTACTAAAGCAAAAAATCCCCGAGCCACCTCCCCTCAAATAATTGCTAAAGAAGCAGCGCAATATGTAGATCGAAATAAAATAATGGTTACCAAAAATATCCCCCAGGCTATAAACTATGCTATATCAAATTCCAATGAGGATGATTTAATATGTATAACCGGATCGCTATATACTGTAGGTGAAGCAAAGAGATATTTTATAAAGAAAAATCAAAAAATGTAGGGGCGTATTGCATACGCCCAAGGAAGAACAAAAGATAATAAAACAGGAAGGGCACAATTCCTGTCTGCGTGCGGACCTGTCTGCGTGCGTACACGCACAGGCAGGCATTGTACCCCTACAAAAGCATAAAAGTTTACAATAAGGAAATTCAGTAATAAAGTAAGGAGAAAACAAATATGTTCCACCTTTCTAATCAAGAAAAGATTACCATAATTTTTTTATTAATATTAATAATGATTGGAATAGGAATAATTTTGTATAAAAATTTTAATAATGAAGATAATTTAGCCCTAAATTCACCCTCAAATTTTTCAGAGAATAATATTGCGGAAAAGGTTGAAGTTCCTTCCGTTATAATTCACATTTCTGGAGCAGTTAAAAACCCGGGGGTTTATCAATTAAAATCAACGGATAGGGTAGTTGATGCAGTAAAAATTGCGGGAGGGATAACGGAAAGAGCTAATCCAGATGCAATTAATTTAGCTGCTCTGCTTAAAGATGGACAAAAAATAATTATTCCCTATAAAATTTCTAACCAAGTTACGGTAGAAAGTGATAAAAATATATCTAAAAATATAGAGGAAGTATACTCTTCTTCATCATCTCCTTCTGACCAAATTAATATTAACACTGCTGATGACCATACCTTACAGTCTCTGCCTGGAATTGGACCAGTTCTTTCCAAAAGAATAATAGATTATAGGGATCAGAATGGATTATTTGAAGTTATTGATGATATAAAAAATGTATCTGGAATCGGAGAAAAAAAATTTGAAGGAATTAAAGATTTAATTTGTGTCCAATAAAAAATATGTTTTCCGATAATAAATATAATACGGTTAAACCCTTACCCCTAATTTTATCTTTATATATTTTAGGGATAATTTGTGGTAAATTTATCAATTTTAATTCAATATTTTCATTTATAATGATAATATTATTAATACTAATTTCGGTGATAAGTTTTATAAAGCAGTGGAAAATAACCACTGCTTTATTATTTATAACAATATTTTTAATCGGTATGGTTAATTATAATCTAAATTCTAAACCAATTGGCACTAACCATGTAGCAAATTTTATAGAAGATAAAAGAATAACTATTATTGGTACAGTATTAGATAAAAACTATTATTATGATCAAGAAAAAATTTCTTTGAAGGTAAAAGTAAAGGAGATAGAACAAGAAGATCATAATATTAGAACCAAAGGTCTAATATTAGTGAATACCTATTTAGGGAATTGTCCTTATGAATATGGAGATATACTTAAAATCAAAGGAAAATTAGAAAAACCTATAGGTCGAAAAAATTTTGGTGAATTTGATTATGAATTATATTTAGCCCGAGAAAGAATTTTTACTTACCTTAATATCTGGGCCGAAAAAGATATTCAAAAAATAGGAGAAGAAAATTCAAATTTCTTTACCTATTTTTCTTTGTTGATCAGAAATAAAATAAAAAAAATTATAGAACAAACTTTACAAAAGCCATATAATTATCTACTTCTCGGTATGATGTTAGGAGAAAAAGGTCTTATTCCACCTGAAATAAAAGAAATATTTGCTGAGGCAGGAATTATGCATATATTAGCAGTTTCAGGTTTACATGTAGGAATAATCGCTGCTGCCTTATTTTTTTTATTAAATTTCTTAAAATTACCTAAAAAATTGAAATTTACTATCTTAATATTATTTTTAATCATATATGCCTCTATTACTGGCTATCAACCTTCTGTTTTACGCGCAACAATTATGTTTGCCTTATTAATAGGAGGAAAATTAATCAACAGAAATAGAAATCTTTTTCTTTCTCTTTTTTTTGCAGCATTTTTAATCTTATTATTAAATCCCTTAGTCCTATATGATGCTGGTTTTCTTTTATCTTTTATAGTTACTTTTTTTCTAATATATCTATCTCCCCTCTTGCAAGAACAATTTTCTAAAGTATTAGTTTGGATTAAAGATCCTTTATCAATTTCAATAGCTTCCTGGATAGGAATTTTTCCATTATCCGCTTATTTTTTTAATAAAGTGTCAATAATTTCCATTGTGGTGAATATCTTTATTGTTCCTTTAACCGGTATAGCCCTCATATTAGGATTCATCACTTTCTTTATCGGGCTAGTGAGCATTCCTTTGGCTTATCTAATAGCTAATATCAATTTTATTGTTTTAAAAATGATCCTTTTAATATCTAAGTATTTTTCTTTGCTACCTTTTTCGTTTATATATACTGCTCAACCTGCAATTTTTGTTATTTTTTTATATTATCTGTTGATATTTTTGGCCATAGAAATATTTTATAAAAATATATTTCCGCCCAAAATAAAGATTAAGGCCACTATTTTAATATTATCAGCTGTATTAGTGGTAATTATAGTTCAAGTATTTTCTCCCCTAGATAATCTTAAAGTAAATTTTATAAATGTTGGAGAAGGAGATTGTATCTTAATTGAAGCACCTAAAAAATATAATATTTTAATTGACGGAGGGGGGACGCCTCTAAGTACTTTTGATGTAGGGGGTAAAGTGGTTATTCCTTATTTAAGGAGAAAAGGGATAAATAAGATTAACCTGTTAATTTTAACTCATCCTCATTTAGATCATTTAGAAGGATTATTACCAGTACTAAGAGAATTTAAAGTTGATATGGCCTTAGATAGTGGATTAATTTGTGATGTTTCAGAGTATAGAGAGTTTATCTCCATCATAAAAGAAAAGAATATACCCTATCATCAGGCTAAAGCCGGGGATAATTTTGTTTTTAGTAATAATTTAGAGATGCTTTTGCTTAACCCCATACATACTTCAAATTTATATAATGAATCTGATTTTAATAATGCTTCAATTGTGATAAAATTATTCTATAAAAATTCAAAATTTCTATTTACTGGAGACGTAGAAGAGACTGCTGAAAAAAGAATGTTAATCTGGCAAAACATTCTAAAAAGTGATGTCTTAAAAGTTGCCCATCATGGTAGTGCAACTTCAACTAATTTAGAATTTTTAGAAAAAGTTAATCCGCTTATTGCGGTTATTTCTGTAGGAAAAAACAATTTTGGCCATCCTTCAGAAAAAATTATAGAAAGATTAAAGGATAAAAATATAGCAGTGTATCGTACCGATCAAAATGGTACGGTGATTATAAGGACGAATGGACAAGAATATGGGGTAAAAACCTTGAAAGGAAATAATTAGAATTATTAAAAAAAATTATTTAAACTATGAAAATATGTTAAATCTTATAAAACAAGAGAGGGTATATCCAGTTTATCTATTTTTGGGCAAAGAAAATTATTTAAAAGAAAATATTTTAAAAAAACTTCTCGATAAATTAATTACTCCTACCTCTCGAGAATTAAACTATAAAGTATTTTATGGAGAAAAATTACCCCTAAATGAAATAATAAATGATTTACAAATATTACCTTTTATATCCAAATACAAATTAGTAGTAATAAAAGAAGCAGAAAAAATTAGTAAAGAAGATGAAGAAAAATTAATAAATTATTTTAACCATTATAATTTTAAAAACATTTTTTCAATATTAATCTTAATATATAAAGAGACTACCTCGAATAAAGAATTAATTAAAATAATCGAAAAAGTAGGAATAGTAATAAATTTAGATATCCAGGATAAATCGAAATTAAATAGGTGGATAGAAGCTAAATTTAAGCAAAGTAATAAAAAAATTAGTCCGGAAGCGTTATTTTATTTACAATCTTGGACTGGTTCTGATTTAAATCGCCTTTTTAATGAAATAGAAAAGATAGATATTTATACCAAAGACCAAAAGATAATAGAAAAAGAAGATATTATGATAACGATAGGTGGCTCGGAGTCGGTTAACCTATTCAAAGTTTTAGATTCTATAGGTAATAGAGAGATAGAAAACGCCATAGATGGTATGGTTAAGTTAGATCAAAGTAATCTTCATTATTTATCTATATTTACTATGATATACCGGCAAATAAAACTTATACTACAGATAAAATTATTACTGCTGAGTGGGTGTAATTTTAAAGAAATAGAGAAAGAATTAAAGCTACCTTCGTTTGTGGTTGAAAAAATAATAAAGCAATCAAAAAAATATACTTTTAAAGATATTTGTAAATCTTACCAATTATTAAATATTGCCGACTTAGAACTAAAAAATAGCCAAAAAGAACCTCAAATTATATTAGAAGAATTAGTGATGAATATTATAAATCAGGATAATTAGAAATATTATTCACTTTTAGTTTCTGTTTTTTCCGTAGTTTTTATTGTTTCTTTAACTTTTGGTTTCTTCTCAGCTTTTGTTGTTTTTTCAATTTCAGTTTGCGGGGTAGATATTATTAAAACATTTAGCTTTTTTGCCAATCTCGACTTTTTACGAGAAGCAGTATTTTTTGGTAAAATACCTTTATTTACAGACTTATCTAAAAATAAAACAGAATCTTTAAAATATTTATTGGTTTCTTCTTTGTTTTTTTCTAATAAGGCAAGATCGAATTTTTTAATATTACTTTTTATTTTTGATTTATAGGAGATATTTCTCAAGTAACTTTTTTCAGAGGTTTTAACTCTTTTTATGGCTGATTTTATTTTGGGCATAAATATTTTCCTTTCTATAATGTTTATTTTATTGATTAAATTTTAACATTATTTTATTTTAAAATCAAGCATTATTTCGTATCGAATATCGCGTTAGGAAAATAAAAACCAAATTCGTATCGAGTATCGAGTATCGAGTATTGAGTATATAGTGAAGAAAGGAAGAGATAGAGTTCAGGAGTCAGGAGACAGAATAGAATAGTATTTCGTATATCGTAGTATATAGTGAAGAAGACAGAAGACAGAATTCGTATCCCGTATCTCGTGAAGAAAATGGTAATATATAATATGTAGGGGCAGACCTTG
>NZ_PFKO01000234.1:0-1452 GCF_002784285.1 Candidatus Infernicultor aquiphilus | reverse complement strand
AAAATCTGCAGATTTAGTTACCCCTGATGGGGCAGGTATTTTGTGGGCAACCATTACTTTAAATTGTCCTTTAGTTGAGCGGGTAACTGGTATAGATATAATATATAATGTATGTCGATTAACTGCTAAGAAGGGATATTCTCTATATTTGTTAGGTGCTTCTCCTGGTATTGCCAAGAAGGCTGCTGAAAACTTAATTAAGGAATATCCAGGAATAAAAATAGTGGGGACTCATCACGGTTATTTTAATTCTGAAGACTCTGAAGGTGCAATAATAAATGATAAGAGTAATGGTAGTAAAATTGATGATTTAAAAGTAAAAGATATTAAAATTGGTAATAAAATTGATAATAAAGAGGAAAAAGAAATTATCAAAGAAATTGAAGAAAAGAGACCAGATATATTGTTGGTAGGTATGGGGGTACCCAAACAAGAAAAATGGATTACTAAAAATTTAAGTAGATTAAATGTTCCAGTATGTATGGGTGTAGGTGGTAGTTTTGATGTCCTTTCTGGCAAAATACCCCGAGCACCATTGTGGATGCAAAAACATGGAATGGAATGGATTTATAGATTAATTAGAGAACCAAAAAGGGTCTTACGAATTATAGCCCTTTTTTACTTTATCTGGCTGGTGATTTTAGGAAAGATGATTTTTACTTTAACGGAAAAAGAAATAGATTGAGCCTAGTTAATAAACCATAAATAATCAATAATAAATAGAAGATAGTTAATTAAAAATAATCATAAAAAGCACAGAATATTTATTATTAATATTAATGATTATTATAATTGAAATTCAATTATAACAGGATTAGTTTTTCTATCCGTTTGATCTGAAATACTTAAAGACTTAAATCACTATCTCCATATATCTTAAGCAAATGTAACCCTTTATAAAGATTCATTTTCTGATTAAATAAATAAGGAGATAACGAGTGAAGATTTTACTTAAAGTTGGAATTATTGTAACTGCATTATTAATTCAACTTACCCTCCTTAATTCGTTTACCGTTCAGGGATTGAAGCCGGATTTAATATTATTAGTAGTATTAATATTTTCTTTATTAAAGGGAGCTGAAGAAGGGACTGTATCTGGATTTGCTTCTGGTCTCTTACAAGATATCTTTTCTACTGGCTTATTAGGGGTAAATGCTTTGGTAAAAACGGTGATAGGTTTTATTTCCGGAATTTTAAAAGAAAAGATATTTCCTGAACATATATTATTCCTTATTCCTATAATAACTTTTGTAGTTTCAATAAGCCAAAGCATTTTAATGTTATTGATATTACATGCTTTTGGGATCGAATATGGTATGGTTTGGAGCTTAAAAAAAATAATTCTCCCAGAGGCTTTGTACAATAGTCTATTATCGCCTTTTGTTTTTTTAGGGATAAAAAAACTTTTTCAACTGATTAAAGAATAAAATTTTACCAAAAGGTAAAAAGGTA
>NZ_PFKO01000370.1:0-7520 GCF_002784285.1 Candidatus Infernicultor aquiphilus | reverse complement strand
AAAATATTTGCTTAATGCCTTTAACATAACATCTCGTTTTTTTCTATAAATTTTAATATTTGATTCTATATTTTTATCTATATCGTTCTGACGGCAGTATTCATAAACAATTAATTGATTTAAAATAGTAGTGCACAAATCAGTTGCTTGCTTCATAATTACTATTTTTTCAATAATTTTTTTATCCCCTAAAACCCAGGCCAATCTTAGACCAGGACATAATATCTTGGAAAAGGTCCCTAAACTAATCACATAACCCTCATTATCTAAAGAATAAATAGAAGGAAGTGGTTCTCCTTCAAATCTAAGTTTGTCGTAAGGATTGTCTTCTAAAATAAATACTTCAAATTTTTGAGCTATTTCCAGGACTCTTTTTCGCCGCGGTAAAGACATAGTTACTCCAGCAGAATTTTGAAAATTGGAAATAGTATAGATAAATTTCACCTTTTGGCCTTCCTTTTTAAGTTGAGTAAGTGTCTCTTCTAAAATATCCACCTCTACACCTTCATTATCCATAGAAATACCCTTCATCTCTCCTCCATAGCTACGGAAAGCATTTAAAGCTGCTAAATAACTGGGTAATTCTACTATCACTATATCTCCGGGGTTTAATAAAACTTTACTCATCAGATCTAAACCTTGCTGGGAACCTGATGTAATTACAATATTATCTAATCCTAGTTTTTTATTATCTTCAGAAAACCAATTTAATATTAATTCTCTTAATTCTGGTAAACCCTCAGTACTGCTGTATTGTAAGGCACAAGCACTATTTTTGGCCAATATTTGTTGGGTTACCTGGTTTATTTCCTTAGCCGGGAAAGTAGCAGGATCAGGCATACCACCAGCTAAGGATATAACATTAGACCTTTGAATTATTTTTAAAGTTTCTCGTATGGTTGAAGCCTTCATTCTCGAAGCTAAAACAGAGTAAAATTCTTCAATATTTATCGACATGGTTTATCCTCCTTTATATTTTTTATTTTTAAATACATTTTACTTATATTCCTTAGCCTCTTCTTCTCCTTTTAATACCCTGACTGCCCCTAAAGCCAGAGCTTTCATTTCATCAGTTCCAGGATATACAGTAATAGGAGCGATAAAATTGACCCTTTCCTTTATCCAACCTATAAAAGTCTTGCCTAATGCACCTTTATCTCTTGCTCCGTTTCCAGTTATAACTATAGCGTCTACTTCTCCTTTTAACACAGCTGCCATCGCTGCTATCTCTTTTGCTATTTGATAGGCCATAGCCTGATACAATAATTCAGCTTTCTTATCTCCTTTACTAATTCTTTCTTCTACCTCTAAAGAATTGTTCGTACCCAAATAAGCTACTAATCCACCCTGTCCCATAATTTTCTTTAACATTTCTCGGAGAGTATATTTTCCGGAGTAACATAGTTTTACCAATTCCGCACTAGGTAAACCCCCAGTTCTTTCCGGACTAAATGGTCCTTCTGCACTTGCATTGTTCACATCTATCATTCTGCCTTTACTATGAGCACTTACTGAAATTCCACCCCCTAAATGAACCACTACTAAATTAAGTTCTGGATAAGATTTCCCTAAATCTTGAGCCATTCTTCTTGCTGCTACCTTTAAGTTAAGAGCGTGACATAAACTTTCTCTTTCCATCTCAGGCATTCCCGAAATTCGAGCAATCGGTTCAAACTCATCAACTGCTATTGAATCAACAATAAAAGATGGCACTCCCGCTTTTTGAGCCAGATCATAAGCAATAATTGCTCCTAAATTTGAAGCATGTTCTATCCGTGGCCTTTCTTTTAAATCTTCCACCATTAATTCATTTATTTGGTAAGTTCCACTATGAACTGGTTTTAAGACTCCTCCTCTGCCCACTATCGCATCTAAAGAATTGATTTCAATGTTTTTCTTTTTTAAAAAATTAATAATTATTTCTGCTCTAAATTTATGCTGATCGGTTATTTTTTTATACTTCGACAATTCTTCTAAGCCGTGTCTGATTATTTCTTTATCCAATAATTTATCATCTTCAAAAAGAGCAATAGCTGTAGAAGTTGAGCCAGGATTTATTACTAATATTTTTAATTTTTTATACATCTATATCTCCTCTATACTTCCTATATATTTTATTAAAGCAATTTCTATGCCAATTTATAGTAAAAAATAAAATAAAAAAAATAGCTTTTACTGACTAAAAAAGCTACTTTTTAAATAAATCAAGATATTTTATTTTTATTTTCATTTGCATATATTTGCATATTTTAGCATTATGTGCAATATTTTGTCAATAATTACATTTGTATAGTAATCAAATTGTGGTTATTAGTTTCAATAATATGGAGAGGGCACAATTCCTGTCTGCGTGCGGACCTGTCTGCGTGCGTACACGCACAGGCAGGCACGCACAGGCAGGCATTGTGCCCCTACAACCAAACGATTTTTTTCTAACTACTAATTTAATCGGTCAATCGGTGCATTGGTCAATCGGTAAATCGGTCAATTGTCCTTTACTTGCATTCATATATCTTTTTGATATTATACTTTTTAATCTTGTAATAAAAACTCCTCAAGCTAATTCCTAACTTTTTTGCAGTCTTTAAACTGTCCCCATTGGTAGACTTCAATGCATTTATTAGGGCAACCTTTTCTGTAAGGTCCTTTATATTTTTTAGATTATTTTTACCCCAATCAAAATCAGCGAAAGGAGTATTTTTAGAATCACTAATCAATTTTTCTTTAATTATTCCCACTTCATATAAATCGATTAAAGGAGGAATATGTTTGGGTAAAATTGATTCTTCACTTAATTTCATATTTATTACTGCTCTTTCAATAACATTTTCTAATTCTCTAACATTTCCCGGCCAGGCATAATCCAATAATATATTTAGAGCTTCTGGCAAAATCCCTTTTACATTCCTACCAAAATCTTGATTAGATTTTCTAATCAGATTATTTACTAAAAGAGGCATATCCTCCTTTCTTTCTCTTAAAGGGGGGATATAAATAGGAATAACATATAATCGATAATAAAGGTCTTCCCTTAATCTTCCTTCTTTTACAGCATTTTTTAAGTCAATGTTGGTAGCAGAGATTATTCTTACATCTACATTAACCGGACTCCCCCCTCCTACTCTTATAATCTCTTTTTCCTGAAGAACTCTCAACAACTTAGCCTGTAAATTCAAGCTCATTACTCCGATTTCATCTAAAAATATAGTTCCTTTATCAGCTTCTTCAAATAATCCTTTTTTTCCAGTTCTTTTGGCCCCGGTAAATGCCCCTCCCTCGTAACCAAAAAGTTCACTCTCCAATAGAGTATCCACTAAGGCAGAACAATTCACTCGGATAAATTGTTTATTATTCCTTTTGCTGGCATGGTGGATAGCATGAGCAAATAATTCTTTCCCAGTTCCACTTTCTCCCTGAAGCAAAACAGTTGCTGGCGTCTGGGCAGCTTTCATCGCTTGTTCTTTAGCAATAATCATACCCCTACTTTCCCCCACAATATCTGCAAAAGTATATTTTGATTCTAAATGTCTAACCCTTTCTTTAACTCGCTCTAACTCTTCATTTAAATATTTAATTTCAGAAACATCGTGAATTACTGCCACGCTGCCTTTTAACACTCCATCTACTATAACTGGAGCAACATTCACTATTACTTCTTTACGGTTAGGACCCACTCTCATTCTCACTCCATGTACTGGTTTCCCGGTCCTCAGCACTTTTAAATGCATACTTTCTCCCCCATCAGCAATATCAATAGTAGGTGATTTCCCTAATACATCTTCTTCGGTTAAACCGGTAAGTCGGGTATAAGCAGGGTTAATGATAGTATGCAAACCTTTTTCATCTACTACGGAAATGGCATCATCAGTAGAATGGATTATGGATTTTAAAGTACTCTGAATCTCTTTTTGTGTGACAATTTCTTGCAGCCATTTATCTTTATTTGCATTAATCTTCTCTTTCATAAGCTAACAACCTTATAGTAATTGACCGATTGACCGATTGGCCAATTTACCAATTGAATTCAATATACTGTCTTCTCTTCCGTCTTCTATTTAGCAAATTCTGGTTTCCTCTTTCCTACCTAAACGCTAAACGCTATACGCTATACGCTATCCGCTATTATGCTATCTTCACTTATTACTCATTACACATTACCTATTACTGTATTATCTATTTAACATTTTTTGGGCGTGCTGGATAGTAATCTCACTAACTTGATTGCCATCTAACATACGAGCAATTTCCTGGATTTGTTCTTCCCCCTTCATTTCTTTTAAACTTATCCCGGTCTGATCATTTAAAACATATTTTTCAATATAAAAATGCCTCTTGGCTCTACAAGCTATCTGAGGCAAATGGGTTACACAAATTATCTGTCTACCCTCAGAAAGATTCTTCAATTTTTGAGCAATAACCTCACCTAAGCGCGCCCCTACTCCACTATCGATTTCATCAAAGATCAAAGTGGGAACTTGATCGACTTCGGAGAGGATTGATTTCAAAGCCAGCATAATTCTTGATACTTCTCCTCCCGAGATAATCCGAACCAAAGGACGTAATCTTTCCCCGACATTGGGAGAAATTATAAACTCAATATCATCAATACCTTTAGGGCCAATCTTATATTTTTTGCCATCTATTTCTATCCCCTCATTATCTTCATAACGATGGATAGAAACTTTAAATTGACACCTCTTCATATTTAAATCTTCTAATTCCCTCACTACCATTTTCTCTAAATCCTCAGCAATCTTTCTCCGCTTTAAGCTTAGGTTATGGGAAATATTAGAAATCTTATTTTCCAAGGAATTAATTTCTTCTTTTAATTTTTCAACCCTATCTTCACTATAATCAATAGTTTTTAATTCCTGATCTATTTTTTGGCGATATTGTAATATTTCTTCTATGGTAGAACCATATTTACTTTTTAAAGTATTAATCAGATTTAATCTTCCTTCAATTTCTTTTAACTTTTTGGTATCTAAATCTATCTTATCTTTATATTTTATAATCTCATTAACGATATCCTCAAGTTGATATCCTATTATTTTTAAATCTTCTTTTATCTTTCCTATCCGTTGGTCTAAGGAAGCAATTTCCCCCAAATCTATAGATACTTCATTTAAAGAATCTCTTAATGAGTGCTGCTCTAATCCACCTTCGTAGAGAATTAAATTTGCTTTTTCCATCGTCTCAATAATTTTCTCCGCATTTCTTAATACCATTTCTTCCTCTTCTAAAACTTTATCCTCATTTCTAACTAAAGAGGCTTTATCTATTTCATCTAATTGATATTTTAAAAAATCTATCCTCTTTAAATTATCTTCTTTATTTCTGATCAATTGAAATAACTTCTCTTTCTTGTCTCGCCACAATCGATAAAAACCAAACAATTCTTTTCTAAATTTTATAATTTCATCTCCTCCCAGATTATCTATCAAATCTATATGTTTAGAAGGATCTAAAAGAGATTGATGATTATGCTGGCCGTGCAAATCAACTAAAAAATTCCCTATATCCTGAAGCATAGATAAATTTACCAACCTCTGGTTAACCCAGCACTTATTCCGTCCTTTCCTACTAACTTCCCGCCTAATCAGTAAATTCCCTTCTTCATCGACAATTTCCATATCCGGATTTAAATCACTTATGATCTCTTTCTCTTGTGGAGTTAATAGAAACAGTCCTTCTACTATTAAACTATCTTCTCCATCTCGAATTAAATCAGAAGTGGCATGGCTTCCTAAAATTAAATCTATTGCTTCTATGATAATGGATTTTCCCGCTCCAGTTTCTCCAGTTAAGACATTTAATCCTTCCTCAAATTCTATATTCAATTCTTTTATTAAAGCCATATTTTTTATGTTTAATTGAAATAACATCTATTTCTATATCCACCTAATTATATTAGGATACCTTAATTATTTATTTACCTGGCCACTCCATCTTAATTTTTCCCGTAAAATAGCATAAAAACTTTTCTCTTTAAAAGCAATTAATCTGGTTTTATAAATAGATTTTTTTACTATTACTTCATCTTTTGGTTCTAAAGTAAAACCTTCCTGACCATCTATAGTAACCATTACCTCTTCCTCACTCAACTCTAAAGTTATTCTTACTTGATCATTTTCACCAATAATTAAAGGCCGAGTAGATAGGGTATGGGGACAGATAGGAGTAAGTATCATAGAATTTATATTAGGATTAACAATGGGACCACCGGCAGAAAGAGAATAAGCCGTGGAGCCAGTAGAAGTAGAAATAACTAATCCATCTGCAGAATAGGTGATAACATAATCATCATTAATATAAGTAGCTAAAGAGATTAGGCGAGCAAATGCCCCTTTGCCAATAACTATATCATTTAAAGCAGTAAATTTCTTTATCTCTTTTTCTTTTCTTTTTACTATACCATCTAACATCATTCTCTCATCAAGGAAACATTTTCCTTGATATATTTTTTCTAAAAATATTTCCAGGTTATCGATACCGATTTGGGTTAAGAAACCCAATCCTCCTAAATTCACTCCAAAGATTGGAATCCCATCGGTAGCAGCTATTTTAGCCGCCCTAAGTAGAGTTCCGTCTCCTCCTAAAGAAATTATCAAATCCACTGAGTTAAAGAATTTTTCGTTAGTGCAGCTAAAATCTTTTCTTCTAATTCCTTTATCCTTACCTCCTTCTACATAAACTTTTATCTTTTTAAAGCTTAACCAATCAACTATCCAATTAGTTATTTCCTGAGCTTTTTCTTTTTCGTAATTAATCACTAAGCCCACACTATTTAATTTTATCTTCATCTATGTCCTCACTTGAAGCAAATAATATAAAACTAAAGTAAAAATTGCTCCGGCTAAGAAATATACTATCTTGATCAGCCATTGACGAAAGGTTATTTCGAATTGAAACTTAACCTCAGAGATACTCTTATTTTTCATATTTAATAAGATAATACCATTGGGTTGATAGGCAAGATAATATTCCAACATCTGTCTTCGGGTCTCTCGGTTAGTAATATAAGGGACTTTCTCTCCGTTTTTAACTTCTACTACATAAACTTTTCCCCTCTTTCTAACCAGGTAGTCTATTCGCACTAAATATCGATGAATCTTATCTCCAATACTAATATGGAGTGGTTTACTTTTTTGAGCATCTATGATGGTATAACCTTTTTTTCTTAATATTTTTTCTGCTTCTTTTTCTGCCTGTCTGCTTTTAGAAAATCTCTGCTTTAATTTTTTAGTCCTTAACCAATTAGTTATTTTGATATACAGAATCAGGCAAATTATCCCTCCACCAATAATTAAACTTAAAATTAAAACTCCATTTTCACTTATATCCAAGAATTTCACTCCCATAATCTCTTACTTTAATTTAACTTCTTCATCCACTCCTCTGCTTTATAAAATTAAATATTATTTAACCAGATGATAATATATTATTTTTTAAGAGAAAGTTCTTGGTGAGCTTGATCTACTACTTCTTCAATTAAATGAGGGAAATAGCTTATCTTCTCT
>NZ_PFKO01000110.1:0-1445 GCF_002784285.1 Candidatus Infernicultor aquiphilus | reverse complement strand
TTAATTGGCCATAGCTCTTCTTAGCCCTTAAATTCTCTGGAAGATAAACTTCTTTTTCACCAGATTGATATTCGGAAAGTTTTAATATTTCATTATTATGAGCAAAATTAATAGAATAAAGATTTCCTTTTATTACTTCGATAGATTTCCTGATTATCCTTCTCTTTAAGGCTAAAGATAAGGTATTAAACTTTTTTAAATCGACAATTATTCTTTCTTGACCTTCCACTTTTACGATCTCTGTAAATAGTAACTCTGTTTTTTGTTGCAAATAGGTATAAACTTCACTGACCATGCTCTGTAGGCGTAATATAATATCTTTTATATTTTTATTATACTCTTTGGAAAGGAGAGGTAAAAGTTCTAATCTAATTTTATTTCTAAAATATATAGTCTCTTTATTGGATGAATCTATCCGATATTCTATTTTATGTATTTGGCAATATTCTTCAATCTCTTTTCGAGTGCATTCTATTAATGGTCTAATTATTTTATTTCGTACTGGTGGAATTCCCGTTAATCCTTCTAATCCGCTACCTCTTAAAAGTCTCATTAAAATAGTTTCTACCTGATCATCAGCATTATGACCTAGAGCAATTTTGTCAGTCTTTAACTTCTCTGTGGTTTCTGAATAAAATTTATATCTATATTCTCGGGCAATCTCTTCCAGATTTGATCGTTTTTTCTTTACAATTTCACTTAAATTACAACTTTTAACTTCACAGGGCAAATCTAATTTTTGAGCCAAATTTTTAACGAAATCGGCATCTTCATCTGATTCTCTGCCTCTTAGCATATGATTAAGATGGGCAATATATATGGATAGATTATATTTTTGTCTGAAAGATAACAAAATTTTTAAAAGGGCTACCGAATCAGGACCCCCAGATACTCCTACCAGAACTTTATCATTAAAAGAAAGCATATCAAACTTTTTTATAGTCTCCAATACTTTCTCTTCCAACATTTCTATCTCCTTGTAATTAAAGGCCTTTCTAAGTGAAAGGCCTTTAATTTATCAATAAATATTTTTGGTGGCGGTGCTGAGATTCGAACTCAGGACACTGCGGGTATGAGCCGCATGCTCTAACCATCTGAGCTACACCGCCTAAATTAACAAAAAACCTCTATCATTTTGATTAAGAGGTTTTTTGAAATTGGTTGCGGGGGGCGGATTCGAACCACCGACCTTCAGGTTATGAGCCTGACGAGCTACCTGACTGCTCCACCCCGCGTCGTATTTTATTAAAGGTGCCGGAGGCCGGAATCGAACCGGCACGAACTTTACAGCTCGCAGGATTTTAAGTCCTGTGCGTCTACCTATTCCGCCACTCCGGCGAACTGCAATTCATTATATGATAAATCTTCTAAATCGTCAATAGTAATTATATAAGAGCTTTTTGCTTTGTAAGATATTTTTTGGTTTTTAGTCACTGATTAAGCCT
>NZ_PFKO01000127.1:0-7502 GCF_002784285.1 Candidatus Infernicultor aquiphilus | reverse complement strand
TAATAGGTTATGAAGCATAAGTCAGTTGCTGATGTTGCTTATGAGATATTAACTAAACATAAAAAACCTTTGCATTTTCGTGAAATCACTAAAGAATTAATAAAAATAAGACCACTAAATGTTAAAGAGCCGTATTATGCTGTAAATGCCTCTATGAGTGGAGATAAAAGATTTATGCGGTCAAAAAGGGGTGTTTGGGGTTTAGTAAAATGGAAATATAAAGATGCAAATATCAAATATTCTCTTACCAGT
The DNA here is from genome assembly GCF_002784285.1 of Candidatus Infernicultor aquiphilus. Taxonomy (NCBI): domain Bacteria; kingdom Pseudomonadati; phylum Atribacterota; class Candidatus Phoenicimicrobiia; order Candidatus Pheonicimicrobiales; family Candidatus Phoenicimicrobiaceae; genus Candidatus Infernicultor; species Candidatus Infernicultor aquiphilus. The sequence goes on along the minus strand of NZ_PFKO01000127.1, from coordinate 7,250 downwards.
TACTGTTTAAAAGATGGCACTATGTTTTTAACTAGTTATATGAGACCATTTTTCCCCCGAGATAAAAATATTATTGAAGCTACTTTTATAGACAAAGAAGGAAACGAAATAGAAGCAACAGTAAACAATGAACTTAATTGTATAATGGGATTAAAAGAATGGTATGAAAAGAAGGAATTAAGGGTAAATGATATTATTTTTATTGGCCTTATTGATTATGATAGAAAAAGATACTTTTTAGTAACAGAAAAGGAGACCCAGGTAGAACCCCAAGATGAATTAGGTGAAAAAATTTTTAAAATATTACAAGAAGCAGGTCATCCTTTAACTTATAAAGAAATTTGTGAAAAAGCATTAGAGGTAGAAGTAAAAAGTGAAAATTTATTTTCTAAATATATAAATAATGTTTTGAAAAAAGATCCCCGATTTATTGAAAAAAAAGAAGAAGTATGGGGGCTTTTTGATTGGCTAAGCGAACTTAAAAAATTGCGGTTAAAACTGATAAATTCTGAAGATAATGAAAATTTTAAACCATTACTTCAAAAAGTATTTAACTTTTTAGGATTTCAAACTTCAGTTATATTAGAAGGAAAGGCATCTTTTATTTTAGTAGAAGCACTGTTAGATTATAAGACCTATAATTTAGTTGTAGATGGGAAAGTATTAGATGAAAAGAGTAAAAAAATACAAAAATATGAATATTGGAGTGAGCTGACTAAAGCAAAAGAAAAAACTAAATCAGATTATTCAGTAATTATTTCTTCAGATTTCGATTATAATATACTAAGTGAAAAAATAGATGAAAATAAAGTTATATTATTTGAATTAAGATGGTTAGATAGTATTATAAAGGAACATAATAAATTACCTTTTTCTTTAACTAATTTAAAATCAATCTTTTTATCACCTAATTCTATCGAGAATAATGTATTTCAATTATTTGAAAAAAGAAAACAAATTTATAATAAAATAAAACTGATTAATATTATTATTACCATATTAAACGAAAATAGCAGTAAAAAACTTTCTCTTAATGTAGAATCTTTGACTAAAATTATTAATCAAAAAAGTAATGAGTATCTAGAATTTGGAAGAGTACAAGAACCTGAAGTGGAAGAAATTACTAAAATGCTCGCTTTAGAACCTTTTAATATACTGCAAAAAACTGAGATGGGAAGTATTATATTAGATTTTAAACCAGAATTAGCTAAAGAAAGATTAAACAAAGTGATTGAGGAAATGTTTTAGTAGTGCGCACTACGAGATAAGGGAGTGAGTTTCATGAAAATAAAATGGTTGGGCCATTCCTCATTTTTAATAGAATCTGAAAGGGGAATTAAAATTATTACTGACCCGTTTGACGAAACTTTAGGTTATAAAATGCCTCGGATTAAAGTAAATATTGTAACTGTAAGCCACGAACACTTTGATCATAATTTTGTAAGAGGGATGAAAGGAAAACCAGTGGTTTTTAAAGGTCTTGTAAAGAGAGAATCACATAAAATGGAATTTAGGGGAATATCGTCTTATCATGATAGTGTTTATGGAGGACAAAGAGGACCTAACACTATATTCGTTATAAAAGCTGATGGATTAAATTTATGCCATTTAGGTGATTTAGGACATATTTTGAGTTCAGATAAATTAACTGAAATAGGTTCAGTAGATATTCTATTTATTCCGGTAGGAGGGTTCTATACTATAGATAGTAATCAAGCTACTCAGATAATTAAAGATATTAAACCCAAGATTGCAATTCCAATGCATTATAAGACCAGGGCAATTAAATTCTCTATAGATCCAGTAGAAATATTTCTTTCTGGTAAGGATAAAGTAAAAAGGTTAGAATCGAGTGAATTCGAAATTAAAAGTGAAACATTGCCTAAAGATACTCATATTTATGTTTTACAATATGAATAGTATCTAACTAGCCAATAAAGGAGATTTATGACCAAATATATTTTTATTACCGGCGGAGTAGTTTCATCTTTAGGTAAAGGTATTTCTGCCTCTTCTATTGGAAGGTTATTGAAAAGTAGAGGTTTAAATATTTCCATTCAAAAGATAGATCCTTATATAAATGTTGATGCTGGAACCATGAATCCTTATCAGCATGGTGAAGTATTTGTTACCGAAGATGGAGCAGAGACAGATTTAGATTTAGGTCATTACGAGAGATTTATTGATACAAATTTATCTAGTTATAATAATGTAACTACCGGAAAAATATATAATTCTGTGATTTCTAAAGAAAGAAGAGGAGATTTCTTAGGAGCTACAGTTCAAGTAATACCTCATATAACTGATGAGATTAAATTTACCATTAAAAATATTACCCAAAAAACTGAAAACCAAATAGATATAGTAATTGTGGAGATTGGAGGAACAGTAGGTGATATTGAAAGCCTTCCTTTTTTAGAAGCTATAAGGCAATTTAGAAATGATATAGGCAAAGAAAATGTTTTATATGTGCATGTTACTTTTGTTCCTTATCTCGAAGCTGCTAAAGAGCTGAAGTCCAAACCCACGCAACATAGTGTAAAAGAGCTTAGAGAAATAGGTATTCAACCAGATATAGTAATCTGTCGTTCTCAATTAAAACTTTCTGAAGAAGTAAAAAATAAAATATCATTATTTTGTGATATTAAGAGAGAAGGGATAATTGAGGCAGTAGACGTTAAATCTATCTATGAAATACCTTTGGTATTTGAAGAACAAGGTTTGGGAGATTTAATTATAAAATTGTTAAATTTAAAATGTCCAGGTTCTGATTTACAAGAGTGGAAAAATATGGTTGATAAGATATATCATCCCAAAAGAGAAGTTAGTATTGGAGTAGTGGGAAAATATATTAGTTTAAAAGATGCTTATATAAGTATTAATGAAGCACTTCTTCATGGTGGAATTGATAATGATTGTAGAGTAAAGATAAAAAGAATTGACTCGGATAAAGTAAAAAAAGATTCTCTAAAAGATTTGTTTAAAGACCTAAACGGAATTTTAATACCCGGAGGCTTTGGAAAGAGAGGAATGGAAGGTAAGATTGAAACGGTAAAATATGCCCGAGAAAATAAAATACCCTTTTTAGGGATTTGTGTAGGTATGCATTGTGCAGTTATAGAATTTGCTCGTAATGTAATTAAATTAGAAAAAGCCAATAGCACAGAATTTGATCCTGAGACTCCGTTCCCCGTTATTGATCTTTTACCAGAACAAAAAAAGGTCATAGTGAAAGGTGGTACTATGCGGTTAGGAGCATATCCTTGTAAATTGGAAAAGAATTCACTTGCCCTTAAATCTTACCAGCAAGAGACAGTTTATGAAAGGCATCGTCATAGGTATGAATTTAATAATTTATATCAAGAAAAATTTTTAGAATATGGAATGAAATTCAGCGGCATAAATCAGGATTTAAATTTAGTAGAAATCATAGAGCTTCCGAACCATCCTTGGTTTATCGGAGTTCAATTCCATCCAGAATTTAAATCAAGACCTAATCGAGCCCACCCTTTATTTAAGGAATTTATAAAGGCGGCGATAGCAAAATCAGTATATAGTATTTAGTATATAGTATCGAGTATTGCGTATTGCGTGAAGAAAACAGAAACCAGAAGAAGTAGGGGCGTATTGCATACGCCCTCATATGCTAAATTAATTGGCCAATTGGTGGATTGGTTAATTGGTAAATTAAAATAATCAATAGATTATTTTCAAAGGTAGGTAAAAAAAAATGTTAAACGCTTTAGTTTTAGCTGGATCGAAGGAAAAGGGTCCCTTAGAAATTGCTGAGAAGGTAGATAATAAAACTTTAATTATGATCAACAATAAGCCGGTTATCGAATATATCATTGATGCGCTAAATGATACAGAAAGTATTGATCAGATTGTAGTGGTAGGTCCCAAAAAAGAACTTTCTCCCTATATAAGTAAAAAAGTCAAAGAAATATTAGATTCTGGAAATTCTATACTTGAAAATATGGAATCTGGATTAAAATATTTTAATTCCCAGGATAATTTATTAATCTTAACCTCTGATATTCCATTAATCACCCCTATGACCATTGAAGAATTGATTAAAAAATGCATTGAAAGAAAAGGTGATATTGGTTATCCTATAATTACTAAGGAAAATATTATAGAAAAGTACCCTGAAACCAAGAGAACTTATGTAAAAATGAAAGAAGGAATATTTTGCGGAGGAAATATTGTATTTTTTAAACCAGAAGTATTTTTTCAAAATAAAGAATTAATTCAAGAATTATTTAATAATAAAAAAGATAACTGGAAAAATGCTAAAATATTAGGTCTTAAGATTATATTAAAATTTTTATTTAAAACTTTAACTTTAGAGGAAGTAGAAAAAAAAGTAACCAAGATGCTTGGTTATAACTCTATTGCAGTTATAATATCCCATCCAGAAATGATGATAGATTTAGATAAGCCAAGTGATTTAGAATTAATTAAAAAATGTTTGGAGAAATAAAAATATTTGTATTTAAAAGAAATTAGTGCTAAACTATCTTTAGCTATAGTATTTGAAAGAATAACTTCTTTATAGCCCTCTTTTAAATGAATTTTCTAAATATTTTAATACTTCATTTAATCTTTATTATATTATTAGAAGATTTAATGGGAAAATATTAAGTAGTATTATAAAATAGAAATGGTCCTATGCATCAGTTATTCATCATAAAATCCATTCAATGGTAGCAATAATTATGATATTTAAATTTAGTTATTTGTATGCATAACTTTAAACAGTATAAAATAAATTATTATGTTCTAAACATAATAAAAGGAGGTTTTGTTTTTTGCTCTTAACAGAATTAAAGGAAAAAAAGATCAGTGATTTATGTAAAATCGCCAAAGAATATAACATTAATAATTTTTCCAGAATAAAAAAAATAGATCTAATCTTTAAAATTTTACAAGCCCAAACCGAGAAAAAAGGTTATATGTTTTCTGAGGGGATTTTAGAAATTATGAATGAGGGATTTGGTTTTTTAAGAACAGGTGGTTATTTACCTAGTGAAAACGACATCTATATTTCCCCTTCTCAAATAAAGAGGTTCAATCTTAGTAATGGAGATTTTGTGTCCGGACAGGTTAGATCTCCCAAAGAAGGAGAAAGATATTATGCTTTATTAAAGGTTGAAGCTGTTAATCATGAAGATCCAGAACTATCTAAAGAGAGAATAGACTTTGAAAATCTTACTCCTCTTTTTCCGGAGAAGATAATTAATTTAGAAAGTAGGTCAGATGAGTTATCCACAAGAATTATTGATTTATTTTCACCAATTGGAAAAGGTCAACGAGGTCTTATAGTATCCCCTCCGAAAGCAGGAAAAACAATTTTATTAGAAAAGATTGCCAATGGAATTACTGCTAATCATCCCGAGATAAATCTTATAATTTTATTAGTTGATGAAAGACCTGAAGAAGTTACTGGGATGCAAAGATCGGTAAATGCAGAAGTGGTAAGCTCTACTTTTGATCAACCTATAAGTAATCATATAAAAGTAGCTGAAATTGTATTAGAAAGAGCAAAGAGATTAGTAGAACAAAAAAAAGATGTAGTAGTACTATTGGATAGTATTACCAGATTAGCCCGAGCTTATAATCAAAATATTCCAACTAGTGGTAAAACTTTGTCTGGAGGATTAGATTCAAGTGCCCTTTATTGGCCAAAAAGATTTTTTGGGGCAGCACGAAATATTGAAGAAGGCGGAAGTTTAACTATACTTGCTACTGCCTTAGTAGAAACGGGAAGTAGAATGGATGAAGTAATATTTGAAGAATTTAAAGGGACCGGGAATATGGAATTAAAATTAGATAGAGAAATTTCTGAAAATAGATTATTCCCAGCAATTGATATAAAAAAATCTGGTACTCGGAGAGAAGAATTATTAATAGTTAAAGAAAAATTACAAAAAATATGGTTATTAAGGAGAGCGCTATCTTCTCAAACTTCTCTCGGTTCAATACAATTAGTACTTAATAAATTAAAAAAGACCAAAAATAATAACGAATTTTTAGATTCTATTAAAGAACAAGATATTTAATCTTACATAATATAGTTATAACCCAAAAAGCCCAAAATATTTTCAATAGATTATAAGCCCTACATTACCATTCCCCGATCAGGTCGAGGACAGGTTTGTTTGCTTTTTGGGGGACAATTATGTTATAATTTTATATATTTTGATGCCATAAAATATTAATAAAAGGAAGTTAGAAGGAGAGAAAAATGAAAAAGGATATACACCCAAAATATGAGAAAGCAATCATAAGTTGTGCCTGTGGTAATAGTTTTGAAACTGGTTCTACTAAAAAGAATATGAAAATAGAAATATGCTCAGCATGTCATCCCTTTTTTACTGGTAAACAAAAAATATTTGATACTACCGGAAGGGTTGAAAAGTTTAATAAAAAATATAATTTAACTAACGAAGAAGATAGTAACAATTAATTAAACTATAATCGTAAATAATTTTAGAAACAGAGCTTTCTTAAGGCTCTGTTTTTTTATGTTGAGTTATCTTGGTAAATAATTATGTGGTAGGGGGGAAAGGGGAATGCAGAAAGGCAAAAATGATGGTTGGATTGAAGTTATTTGTGGAAGTATGTTTAGTGGAAAAAGTGAGGAATTAATAAGAAGAGTCCATAGAGTTCAAATTGCTAAAAAAAAGGTACAGGTATTTAAGCCAACTATTGATACTAGATATTCTATTCAGTATATTTACTCACATAATGGTACTAAAATTGAAGCTATTAATATTTCTAATTCAAAAGAACTCTTAGAAAAAACAGAACCAGATACTGAAGTGGTTGCTATTGATGAAGCTCAATTCTATGATAAAGGGATTGTAACCATTTGTCAAAAACTTGCTGATCAAGGTAGAAGGGTAATGGTGGCTGGTTTAGATCAAGATTTTAGGGGAGAGCCTTTTGGTCCAATACCGGAATTACTTGCCGTAGCAGAATATATAGATAAATTGCAAGCAATATGTATGATTTGTGGTAGCCCAGCTTCCAGAACTCAAAGATTGGTAAACGGTAAGCCTGCGAAATATAGTGATCCAATCATATTAATTGGAGCAAAAGAAACTTATGAAGCAAGATGTCGGAAGTGTCATGTAGTAATCAAAGAGTAATTTCGTATCGCGTATAGGACACAGTAATGAGTAATGTGTAAATATGTAGGGGCTCGATTCCTGTCTGCGTGCGGACACGCACAGGCAGGCATCGAG
>NZ_PFKO01000357.1:437-1404 GCF_002784285.1 Candidatus Infernicultor aquiphilus | reverse complement strand
TAAGGTCCCTTCTTCGGTTAAAACTCCAACTAATTATTTACATGGATTAAGACAATATAATGATATTTATAATGATATTAAAACTCAAATGGATGTTGCTTGGAGACTTTATAGATTTAATAGTGTAATAGGGAATGCTGTCGATGTTTTAGTGGATTTTGCAGTTACGTCGGTTACGCCGGAAGAAACTGGCAATAAAAAATTAGATATTATTGTCCGACATTTTTTCGATAATGTTAATTATGATAATACAAATTGCGTTCCTGGTGTATATTCTATAATGCAAGAATTTGCGTTAGAATGGTTTACATCTGGGAATGCTTTTCCTTATGTTAAATGGGACAATGTTGAAGTTGATGGGATTGAGGGAGAATGGAGTTTACCAGTTTCGATTACTCTTTTAAATCCCCAGTCTATTGAGCTTCCTAAAGAGCCTATTGCATTTGGGCAAGAGGTTATTTATCTTAGATTAGATGATGCATTATGGGGAAAATTAAAACTTGATGGTAGAAGTGATCCTGAAGCAGCTCTTTTAAAACAGGCAATTCCTCGCTCTGTAATGGATTCTATTAGAAATAGTCGATCTTCATTTAGCGCCGGAATTAGACTTAATCCTAAATTTGTTAGCCACTTAAAGCGCAAAGCTAAAAGTTATCAAGTATGGGGAGTTCCCTATTTATCTAGGTGTTTTGCATCAGCGAGTTTAATTGAGCGGTTAAAGGAACTAGATGAATCAATTAGCGCTGGTTTGATTAATTTAATAACTATTTTTAAAATAGGAACAGAGGAACATCCTGCTTCTTCAGCTCGTCTTCGAAAATTTGCAAGTTTAATACGAAATCCAAAAGCAACTACTACTCTTGTATGGGCACACGATATTGAAGTAATGCAAACGGGTCCAGATGGTAAAATTCTAGCTTTTAAAGATAAGTATAAAGATAGTAAAGAGGACCTTTTAATAGGATTA
>NZ_PFKO01000357.1:0-401 GCF_002784285.1 Candidatus Infernicultor aquiphilus | reverse complement strand
GGGAATGAGTGGGTATCGATATTGTCGCTAGTTGAAAAGCTTTCTAATTGGAGAACTATTACAAGTATTTATTTAGAAAAAATATGTAATCAAATCTCTAAGGCGAATGATTTTAATGAAAAAGTAAAAGTTAAATGGGATCGTATGTCACTTAAAGATGAGGCTTCTGTGAAAAATTTAATTTTAGCTTTTTATGATAGAGGATTAATATCTGTGGGAACAGCCTTACAACAAGGAGGATATAATTTTGATGGGGAATTAACCAAGAAAGAAAAAGAAAAAGACCAAACTGAATTATTTTTACCTCCGCAATTGCCTTTTAGTTCTAAACAAGAAACTTCTCAATCAAAACCGAATGAAAGTGATGTAAAATCTATTAAGAGTAATATTAAAAAAAGCGT